>JAGBOM010000194.1 GCA_017633865.1 Opitutales bacterium | reverse complement strand
TCCGAGCGGTAGCGCTGCCATGAACCCGTCTGCCAAATTATGCCGTTTCTTCTGACGGCGTCGGAGAGCATTCTGCCCTCCTCTATCGTGCGGGTGAGCGGCTTTTCGCCGTAAACGTCGATGCCCGCGTTTGCGCAGGCGATTCCGACGAAGGCGTGCCAGTGGTCGGGCGTGGCGGTCGCTACGGCGTCGATGTCGCCGCGGGCTATGAGCTCGCGGAAGTCCGTATAAATAACGGCGTCGGAGAGCTTGTTGCGCTCCTTGAAAACCTCCGCCCCGCAGGTGTTGTTGTGGGAGTAGCCGTAGCGGTTCGACCTCATGCACGGGTCGCAAAGCGCGACGAACTGCACGTTTTTATGCCCCAAAAAATTTCTGCAGTTGTTTGAGCCCATTCCGCCGAGCCCTATCGCCCCCATTTGGATTCGGTTGCTGGGCGCGACAAATCCGTTTTTGCCGAGAGCCGAAGCGGGTATGATTGTCGGGAAAAACAACGCCGCGCCGAGCCCCTTTAAAAATTCTTTTCTATTCATAATTATAGCTTTTTTATTTTTATGTTTCTAAATTGCGATATGCCCGAGCCGCCCTGGTGCACTTGAAGCGCGATAAAGCCGTCGGCGAACTTCGATAGGTTCTTGTCTTTTTTAGTGTCCAAAACCGCGCAGGGCACGCCGTTTACCCATGTTTTAATAACGCCGTTTTTGCACCATACGGTAAGGCGGTTCCATTCAAAATAGTCTTTGACCGCCTGGCGCGCCGCCTCGTGCTCCTCGCGCGAGAGGGAGTATTTCCAGGCTCCCGCCCTTTCGCCGTAGATTCCGCCCGTCCAGCGCCTGTCTTCGCTCGTTTCGATTTCAATTTGGGGGCCGGACACCAAGCCCTTGTTGTCCAAAGCGGCCAACACCATCACGCCCGAGTTGCCCTTTTCGACCCACTTAAATTCGAGCGTCAAAATAAAGTCCTTATAATTTTCTGTTGTGGCGAGGAACGAGTTTACCTTGTCCTCCCTGTTTTTTTCGCCGACAATCATTTTGTCTTTTACGGTGAACGAGGCGTTGCCCGTAACCTGCTTCCAGCCGCGAAGGTCTTTGCCGTTAAAAAGCGGCTTAAAGCCCATTTTTAGCTGCGGCTCCTTTTCAGTGTTGAGCTCCATGAACCGGTCCTCCACCGCGCCCTTTTTAAATTTCGCCTGCCAGACGTTTTTTGCGGCGATTCGAGCCTCCTCCTTTGCCTTCTTTTCGGCCTGCGCCCTTTTGGCGGCCTCAATCTTTGCGGCGTCTTCGCTTAGGGCGAAGGCCGGAGCCCGCAAGGCGAGCGCCGAAAGCGCCGCGCAGGCGCAAAATATTAAGATTCTCCCTGCTTTCATCATAGTTTGTTCCTCCAAAACCGTTTTCTTTTGGACTTATAGATTTAAGTATTCAAACGATTGCGGAGCTTGTCAAGAGGAAAAAATCACAAATTTTTCGCAAGCAAAGACAGGGCGAATTTCGCGGCGAAAAGCCTGTTTTCATTTCTGGATTTTTTTAGGACGAGCTTTTCGCAAACGGAAAATTTTTTGGAGGCGAAAGCGACGTAGATTGTGCCGTCTTCAACGTCGGGGCGGTCGCTTTTTTCGGCGTAGCCCGTGGCGGAAAGAGCGTAGTCTGCGTTAAAAAGCTTAAGCGCGTTTTGCGCCATAGACAGGGCGCACTCCCGGCTTACTGCGCCGCTATTTTTCAAAATATCTTCGGGAACTTTTAAGACGGATTTTTTGACGGAGGAGTCGTAGCAGACGAGCGAGCCCAAAAAAACTTCGCTTGCGCCGCTTTCCGACACAATTAAATCGGCAATCATTCCGCCCGTGCAAGACTCCGCCGCCGCGAGCCTTTCGCCGCGCAGTTTAAGCTCTGAAATTATCGCGCGGGGCAAACTCATTTTGGAGCTTCAAGCGTTTTGCTATCGCCGCTTAGGTTTGAAATGTCGTCGGAAGTGCCCTCTTTTTTGTCGGGGCCAAAGCTCCAGAGGTCGTAGGCGGCATCGCCGCGGAGGCTCGGATAGCGGTATTTATAATCCGAGCCCCAGGGGTCGGACATATTGTTTGTCGCGTACGGGCCCTTCCATTTGTCCTCAAGGCCGACCGGCGCCTCGAAAAGGGCTTCGAGCCCCTGGGCGTTCGAGGGATAGTCGCCCATGTCGATTTTATAGGTTTCGAGGGCGGCGGGCAGGTATTCGTAAACGCAGGTTTTTGCGCGCTGAAGGCGGCTAAATTCGATTACGCTAAAATAGTTGACGTAAAAAAACACGGCGAGTATTGCGGCGATTGAAAAAAATATAGCGATTTCAACCGCGCTTAGAGCTTTCGGGCTGGCAAAATCTTCCCTTTTCATAAACGCCATTTTGTAAAAGCGCCGCCCTTAGTCAAAAATATTTTTAAAAATCCCCCGCTTCGGGAGAGGCGACATGCTCCATTCTGCCGTCTTTAAGGTATATTATGCGCTGGTTTTTGCTGCCCCTAAAATAGAGCCTCGGCTCCAAAAGCTCTTTTTTGAAGGGACCGTCGACAAGCACGTCTATAAAATGCAGGCAGGGCTCCCTTTTGGGGTCGTTAAGCAAATTTTCGTAAACGTAGCCGGTGTAGCACCAGACGTTGAGCCCCGTTCTTTCCTTCACTCTCTTTAAAAACTTTAAGAATTCCTCCGGATTAAAAAGGGGGTCTCCGCCCGAGAACGTAACGCCGTCGAGCAGCGGATTCGCCTCCATTTGCGACAAAATCCGCTCCGACAAATCCCCGTCGAGCAGTTCGCCGGCGTGCGGATTCCACGACTGCGGGTTGTGGCAGCCCGGGCAGTGGTGGGAGCATCCGGCGAAATAGACCGAGAATCTAATCCCGAAACCGTCGGAGACGGTTTCGGGATAGACGTTGATAACCCGCAATTCCACGGCGTATCGAGAATTAGTGGTGCTTTACCCTGTCCTTCTCCTCGGCCTGCTTTGCGGAGTTCCAAGTTTCGAGGCTGCCGGTGAGGTACCCCGTTATGCGGCGCATGCGCGAGATGTTTTCGCTCTTGCAAGACGGGCACGCGGCGTAGATTACGCCCTTGTAGCCGCAATCCTTGCAGGTGTCGACGGGGTGGTTTATAGAGCCGTAGCCGATGTTGGCGTCCTTCATCGTCTTTACGATTTTAAGGATGCTAAGCACGTTCTTCTTGGCTTCGCCGTCAAGCTCGACATAGGTGATATGCCCGCCCATAGTAATGGCGTGGAACGGGGCTTCGAGCTGGATTTTCTGCACGATAGAAACGGGCTCGCGTACGTCCACATGGAAGGAGTTTACGTAGTAGTCGCGGTCGTTTACGCCTTCGATTATGCCGTACTTGCGCTTGTCTATCCTCGTAAATCTGCCCGCGAGACCCTCGGCGGGGGTTGCGAGGCAGGCGTAGTTGAGGTTGTACTTGCGCTTGTAGTCCTGCGCGACGTCGTGGATGGTTTGTACGGCGTCATAGAGGGTGTCGTAAGCCTCCTTGGAGGTCGCGATGCCCTCGCCGTAGATCGCCATCATGGCGTTGTGGCCGCCGATAAAGCCTATGCCGATCGTGCCGGACTTTAAAACGTCGCCGACGTGGTCGTTGGGCTTCAGAGCCGCCCCGCCCTTCCAGACGTCGTTCGACATCATAAAGGGGAACTGGCAGGCGTATGCCGTGCGCTGGTACTGGTAGCGCTCGTAAAGCTGCTCGGCTACGAATTCGGCCATTTCGCGCACTTTTTTGAGGAATATGAAGCGCGCCTCGCGGCGGATTTCATGCTTGTCGCCGTTGGGGACGGACTCTTCGGCCTCGTGCACCGCGTCGATTGCAAGGCGCGGCATGTTCATAGAAGTGAACGACAAATTGCCCCTGCCAAGCGAAGTTCTTTCGCCGTGGAGGTTCTCGAAAACCCTCGTGCGGCAGCCCATCGAGGCGAGCTCGTAAACGTAGCGCTTGGGGTCGTTGACGTCCCACTTGTCGTGCTTGTTGAAGGGCGTGTCGAGGAACAGGAAGTTCGGGAAAAGCGACGTCGAAGTCGTTTTGCAGGAAAGCAGCAGAAGGTCGAAATTCGGCGCTTCGAACTTGATTTTTCCGGCGAAAGCCCCCGGCAAATCCTTGACCGCGGCCTCGTAGTCCTTCTCGGAGAAGTTCACGCCGTCTTTCACCTTGAAAATCTGAATCGGGAAGACGGGGACTTCGCCCGTGCCCAGCCCTTCGGCGGTCGAGAGCAGAAGCTCGCGAATCACCATTCTGCCTTCGGGGGATGTGTCGGTGCCGTAGTTGATGGAGCTGAACACAACCTGGTTGCCGCCGCGCGAGTGCATGGTGTTGAGGTTGTGGATAAAGCCCTCCATG
>JAGBOM010000193.1 GCA_017633865.1 Opitutales bacterium | reverse complement strand
GGCGCTGGCGATAGAGGTTTTCGTGCTTATCTATTACATGGCATTCGTGTACTTTTCGGTGTACCGCGCCCGCCCCCCGCTTGAGGTTTGCTGGCTAACCGAAACCATCTACTGGGGCGGCGTTTTTATAGCGTCAATAATATACCTAAAAAAGGCGGACTGGAAGGGCAAAAAGATTTAGCCCCCGCCGCCCCCGCAAAAAATTGCGAAAAAAAAGAGGCTTAAAAAAAAGCCTCCAAAATTTTTCCGCCCAAAATCGGGCAAAACAAAAACAATAAAAAACTTAGAATTTGACAAGCCCCGTAATAATCGCCTTTTGCGTGTGCAGGCGGTTTTCGGCTTCGTCAAATATCACGCTTTTACTGCTGCGCAAAACTTCCGCGCTAACCTCCATGCCGGCGTGCGCGGGCAGGCAGTGCATGAATATCGCGCCGTCATGGGCGTTTTTGAAGAGCTCGCCGTTCACTTGGTAGGGAGTCATTATCTTGACGCGCTCCGCGCTTTCGGCCTCCTTGCCCATGCTCACCCAAACGTCGGTATATAAAACGTCGGCGTTTTTCGCCGCCTTTTTTGGGTCGGGCTCAAACGTCCAAGTGGGGGCCACTCCGCCCTCCTTAAAGAATTTGTCGAGCTCCGCCGTCGGCCTAAACTGCTCGGGGCCGGAAAGGACAACCTCCATACCGAACATTCCGCCGGCAAGGGCGAGCGAATACGCCATGTTGCAGGCGGTGTCTCCGTAAAACACGAACTTCTTGCCCTTTATCGCCTCCAACGTCGGCGTTCCCTTGCCGAAATACTCCATCATCGTAAAGATGTCGGTATAGCTTTGGCAGGGGTGGAGCGCGTCGGTAAGCGCGTTTATCACGGGGAGGCCGGAGAACTTCTTAAACTCCTCCACAACCTCGTGGCCGTACGCGCGGATTACCAAGCCGTGCAAATACCTGCCCATAACCTTGGCTGTGTCCTCAATGGTTTCGCCGCGGGCTATCTGCAGGTCGTCGGCCTCCAAAACGAGCGGATTGCCGCCGAGCTCGAAAACCCCCGTCTGAAACGACAGGCGCGTGCGCGTGCTTTTCTTGAAGAAAATCAAGCCCCACGACTGGTCCTGAATGACGTTGAGCCTGCCGCGCACCTTCTTGTAGCGGTCGGCGATTGCGAAGACCTCGCGGGCTTCGTCGAATGAAAAATCAGTTTCCCTTAAAAAAGACCTCATAGTTTTGCGACGGTTTTTTCAAATATTTTCAATGCGGAATCTGCCTCCGATTTTTTTACGTTTAACGGAGGCAAAAATCTCAGGGCGTTCGAGCCCGCGGGAATTAGGATTAGCCCGTTTTCCCGAAGCGCGGAAGCCGCCTGCAAATTCGTGAAAGGCTCCTTAAAAAGAACGCCTATCATTAGCCCCACGCCGCGGGCCTCCGCGATTTTTTCGGGATAAGCCTTGGCGATTTTTTTGAGGCCCGAAAGCAGGTATTTGCCCATGTCTTCCGCGTTTTTGCAAAGGTTTTTGCCCTTTATTTCGTCCATAACTG
>JAGBOM010000024.1 GCA_017633865.1 Opitutales bacterium | reverse complement strand
GTTGCGGGAAGGTTGCGCACGAGCGTTGAAATTTCGTTTTTTACGACGTTAAACGCGGGCAGCGCGCCCATGTCTTCGGTCATGGTTTTGGAGGTTACGTCAAAGCAAATCAGGACTTTGTCGGAAGTGCCCTTAACGCCGAAAATCTCCATTGTAGGGATTTCGATTTCCATCTTGTCGAGCGACATGCCGCCCATATTTACAAAGCCTAGGCCGCCGCCGTCCTCGCCGCCGTTGCCGCTTGGAAGCGCGATTGTAAACTGCGGGGTTACCTGCTGTACCTTCGGGACGTTTATGCGCTTTACGACGTTGTTGGAGCGCTTGTTGGATTTTTGAAGCACAACCTTGCGCTTCACCTTTTTCTGTTCGGGGTTATCCAATGGCTTGGGAGCCTCGAACTCCTCCGCCTTCGGGAATATCGCCTGCTGGACGATCATGCTTGCAAGCAGCACCAACCCGCCCGTCATTATTGCGCCCACGAGCGTCAATACCTTAAAAAACAGGGTATTGCGTTTATGTTGAGGGTTAAATCTGTGAAGTTTCATTTGTCGATTTTGAAAATGGCGATAGATAGAAATAAATTACGCAAAGTAAAGAGCGGTTGGCATATAAAGTCAAATTTATTAAGCGTTTTTACGCTAAAAAATCGATTTCCCCGATTTTTAGAAACCTCGATTTCAAAAAAAGAGCCCCGCCGGGAAACGGGGCTCATTTTTTCGTGAAAAATCCTTTCGGTTTTGTTTCTTATTTGTCTTCAAACTCGCTGACGGGCTTTGCGGCGCGGAGGATTCGGGCGGTGCCCTTGCCGTTCATCTTGGCCCAAGAGCGCGCTTCGGCGATTTTCTTTTTGCCCTTTTTGCTGTTGCCGTCGAGGCCGAAGGCGAACTTGCCGTCGCGCCTCATTAGCAAAATTATGTTTACCGTCGGGCGCGGGAGCTTGTTTTGGTCGTAATTTTTCTTGAGGAGAGGCTCGTACGCGGCGTAGAGCGACTGCTTTGTGTAAACCTTCTTTTTGGGGAGCAGGTTTACGGGCAAATAATAGTCGGGGTGGCGCGGCGCCGGCGGGTGCGGGATTTTCAGCCTGTCGGCGACGGCGAGCATATTGTCTTCAACCATTTGCGGGATGCCCTTTGCTGCGCGGCGCTTATTTTCGGCGATGAGCCACTGTCTGGCCTTTTCGCAGGCGGGCTTGCAGGCTTCCTGCCACTTGGCCCAACCGTTTTCATCGAACTCGCCCTTTTCCTTGGCCTTTTCGATGTTGCTTTTCCAAGTGTCGTTATACTTTTTGATTTCCTCCTCTGTCTTGAGGTAGGGCATTATGTATTCGTCGGCGAGGGGCCAGTCCAAAGTCAAAATCCAAACCGCGCCCGCGTGCGATTCGAGCGCGGCCTGGTAGATTTCGTATCTGCCCAAAATGCTATGCTCCATGCCGCCGCAGCCCGGGTATCTATATTTATGCTCGTTCGCGTAGGGCGGGATGTTTTCCTCTTTTACCCTCAAATTCGGTTTTAGGTTTGCGGGGTGTAGGGGGTCGTTATTGATGCGGTTAATCCACGTTTCAAAAGTGGCCTTGTTGGCGGCCGTGGCGGGCATAAGCGACGGGAAGCACGTTTCAAAAAGGTGGCAATTCCAAATATTATACGCCATTATGTTGGACAATATTGTGGACGGAAGGGAGTTCACCAGCTTTTTCATTTCGCCCTTTACGACGTTGTAGGCGTCGAGGCCGCCCATTTCTTCGGTCATCGTGGTTTTTGTGGCCTCGAAGGCGATAAACACGCGGTCTGACGACGCCTTCGTGCCGAAAATCTCCATCGGGGGGATTTCGATTTCCATCTTGTCGAGCGACATGCCGCCCATATT
>JAGBOM010000192.1 GCA_017633865.1 Opitutales bacterium | reverse complement strand
CGGACGGCCTTGCGGATTTCGTCCGCGCCCGCCTTCGGGTCGACAAACGTAACTTCGATGCCGAGCTTGCGCAGGGAAAAGTCGAAAAGGTTGTAGGTGCCGCCGTAAATTGTGGAGGCGCTTACGAAGTGGTCTCCGGCGTTGCACAAATTGGTGATTAAAGCCATTGAGGCCGCCTGCCCGCTCGAAAAGGCGATAGCGCCCACGCCGCCCTCCAAAGCCGCGAATTTGCGCTCCAAAACGTCGATGGTCGGGTTCCCGAGGCGCGTGTAGAAGAATCCCGATTCGTCGAGGTCGAAAAGGCGCGCGAGCTCCGCGCAGGAGGAGTAGCGGAATGTCGTGCTCTGGCAAACCGGCGCGACTCTGGGCTCGCCGTTTTTGGGTTCGTATCCGGTCTGTACGGCCAAAGTTTCAATTTTATAATTTTTCATTTTTGCAGTTCCTTAAAATTTTTTACCCGCGCGAAACTTCGCGCAAAGTTTTTACGATTTCTATAAAGTCGGGCGGCGGAAGCGCGGAAACTTCGACCGTTTTCGACGGGTCTATCGGGTGGCGCAATTTCAGCGAATAGGAGTGGAGCATGACGCGCTTCGGGGGGTCGATTTGCTTAATCTTGTTTTTCTGGAACCCGTAGACGTAGTCTCCCAAAATCGGGTAGCCTATGGACGAAAGGTGAACGCGTATTTGATGCGTTCTGCCCGTGTAAATCCTGCACTTTAAAAGCGCGGCGAGCGTCGAAAAGCCCTCGGCCAATTCCCAGTCGGTTCGCGCCTCGCGGCCAGTCGCCTCGTCGCAAACGCACATCTTCGTGCGGAATTCGGGGTGGCGGCCTATGGGCTTTTGAACCGTGCCGCTTCTCACGCTCGGCGATCCGCATACAAGCGCAAGATAATATTTTTCGATTTCGCGCCTCGAAAAAATCTCCACCAAAGAATAGTACGCCCTGTCTGTCTTTGCCATAACCATCACGCCCGACGTCTCCTTGTCGAGGCGGTGGACGATTCCCGGGCGCAGGGCTCCCCCCGCAAGGCTTAAATTGCCCCCGCACTTAAACATCATAGCGTGGCACAAAGTGTCCTCGCCCGTGCCGCTTCCGGGGTGGACAGTCATGCCCGCGGGCTTGTTCACCACGGCGATGTCGTCGTCCTCGTAAAGGACTTCCACGGGAATGTCCACGGGGCTTACGCTTGCGGGCGGTAGGGCGGGCAGGACCACCTCCACCTCCTCGCCGCCAGTTAAAATCTCGCGCTTTGCGACGGCCTTGCCGCCGATTTTCACCTCGCCCTTCTCAAAGCTTTCCTCAAGGCGCGAGCGCGAAATTTCGCCCGCGAAAAACGCCGCGAGAGCCTTGTCGACCCTGACGGGCTCCCCCCCCTCGGGATGAACGTATAAGCGGGTGGAATCCGTCATTTTTTTGCCTTGGCGGACTCCTTCAAAAAATCCCTCGTGCCGCGCTTTAGCTTTTTGAGCTTCGCTGAGATTTTAAGCGCCTGCGCTGGAGAAATCCTGTCGACGAACGTTACGCCGTTTAGATGGTCGTTTTCGTG
>JAGBOM010000191.1 GCA_017633865.1 Opitutales bacterium | reverse complement strand
GTACCTCGTTTACGACGTCGCCTGTTCCGGCAGGGTGAAGGATTTTAACGTGGGAATGTGCAAGGAGTTCTTCCAGGCTTTCGCAAACGAGGCGGGCGCGAATTTGCACATATCGCTCATTTACGGCGACGAGCCGCACCACGTAGCGGAGGCAATCTTTAAGGCCTTCGCCCGCGCGCTTTGCTCGGCTGTAGAAAGAAATCCGAGAATGGCGGGAATCCTCCCCACCACGAAAGGGACAATCTAAAATGCCGAACGTCGCCGTAATAGACTACGGAATGGGCAACTTAAGAAGCGTCCTGAAGGCTTGGGAAAGCGTCGGGGCGAACTCCCGCCTTGTAAGCTCGCCGTCGCAAATAGATTCGCGCGACGTTCTGGTTTTCCCGGGGCAGGGCGCGATTGTCGACGCCATGAAGCTTTTGAAAAGCGCGGGCTTCGATTCCGCGATAAAATCGTGGGTGGCGGAAGACAAACCGTTTTTCGGGATATGCCTCGGCCTGCAGGCGCTGTTCGACTTTTCCGAGGAGGGCAATGCCGACTGCCTTGGAATCTTCCGCGGCAGGGTTGAACGGTTCGCCCTCGACCGCCGCTACAAGGTTCCGCACATGGGCTGGGACGACGTTTCGTTCAAGCCCAACGCCGCGCTTTTAAAGGGAATAAGAACGGAGGGCGAGCAGTTCTACTTCGTCCACAGCTACTGCGTGAAAACCCCCGACGAAGATTTGGTCTTCGGCAAATGCTCCTACGGCGGCGCCGGCTTCGCGGGCGCGGTTTTGCGCGGCAGGACTTTCGCCTGCCAGTTCCACCCCGAAAAAAGCCAGTCAAAAGGCTTGCAACTTTATAAAAACTTTCTTGGATATGTCTCTTAGCGAAAAGGCGAACATTTTTTTTTAATAAACGGCAATTATGGCGGAAAATCCTTTAAACACAAAAAGCGAGGCGGACGGGTTTGCGACTTTGTCCGTAGAGGGCAAAAGCTACGACTTCCCCGTAATTAGGGGCGTGGCGGGCGACAAGGCCTTCGATATTAAAGACCTTCGCGCGCGCACGGGCTATGTAACTTTGGACGAGGGCTTCGGCAACACGGCCTCCTGCGAAAGCAAAATAACCTATATCGACGGCGAGCGCGGCAAGCTCTTCTACCGCGGCATACCCATCGAGCAGCTTGCGGAAAATTCGACGTTTATAGAAACCGCGTACCTCGTAATATACGGGCATTTGCCCTCGCGCAGGCAGATGAGCGACTTCTCCCAGCGCGTTTTGCGCAACGCCTATTTGCACGAGTCGATGATGCACTTCTTCGACGGCGGCTTCCCGTTCTCGTCGCACCCGATGGCGATTTTGTCCGCGCTGTTAAACTCCCTCGGCTGCTACTACCCGAATATGGCAACCAACGAGCGCGAGCACGACTTGGAGCATTTTGACGACGCAGCCGCCCTTTTGCTAAGCAAGGTCCGCACGATTGTTGCGATGTCGTACCGCATGAAAAACGGCCTGCCGCTTATTTATCCGAAGCGCGACTTGGGATACTCGCAGAACTTCCTGCACATGATGTTCTCCGAGCCCTACCACGAATACTACCCGCACGACGACATCACAAAGGCTCTCGACCTCATTCTGCTTTTGCACGCCGACCACGAGCAAAACTGCTCGACCTCCACCGTGCGAATGGTAGCCTCAAGCGGCGCGAATTTGTTCGCTTCGGTTTCGGCGGGCGTTTGCGCCTTGTGGGGGCCCCTGCACGGCGGCGCGAACACCCAGGTCATAAAAATGCTTGAGGAAATCCACCGCAGCGGCGACGACGGCACCAAGGCAATCGAGGCAGCGAAGAGCGGCAAGAGGCGCCTTATGGGCTTTGGGCACCGCATCTACAAAACCTACGACCCCCGCTCCGTAATTTTGAAGGAGGCCGCCAAGCGCGTTTTGCGCGTCGTAAAGAGCGACGACCCCATTTTGGACATCGCCCAGCGCCTTGCCGACAAGGCCCGCGACGACGACTATTTTATAGAGCGCAACCTTTATCCGAATGTCGATTTTTACAGCGGCATAATCATGAAGGCGATAGGAATGCCCACCGACATGTTTACCGCGATGTTCGCGATAGGGCGCATGCCGGGCTGGATTGCCCACTGGAAGGAAGTCGCCGAGCGGGTAAAGGGCAGGATTACGAGGCCGCGCCAGATTTACCAGGGGGAGATGGGCGCATCCTACACCCCGCCTTTTGACGATTGATTTTGGAGATTGCTTTTGGCGCGGAAGTTCGTTGCTTCGTCAAAAAAAGCTTGGAATG
>JAGBOM010000023.1 GCA_017633865.1 Opitutales bacterium | reverse complement strand
TCCAGTTTTTTTCGCTACGGCTATTTACGCGGTCCCACCTCGCCTCGCTCCGCGCGGCGGCCCTGTCAAGCGCGCTTCCGGGCCCGCTATTCTTCTGAGGGTATTGCGCCATTCGGATTCAAAAATGTTTCGATTCTGTAAAACCACCTGTCGCCCGCGGCGTCCACAAACGCAAGCCGCGCCTCGCTGTCCAACAAATACCCCTCGGCAAAAGCCGCCATGTATTCGCTATAAGACGGCGCGGAACTTACAGAGCTGTTCAGCCCGCCAGTGCTGATAGTCTTTTTCATAAAGGGCTCTCCGGCGCTCGCCGCATAGGCGGAGCCCGCCAAATATCCCCGAGCGCCCTGGCTTTCGCAGACAAGCTCCTCCTCGCCCCTCGAATCCTCCAAAACCGCGCAAACATTGGCCCTCACATAGCGCGTGATGTAGTACGGCACCGCGCTAAACTTCGGCGAACCCTTGTCCAAATAAACCCTTACAGTGCACGTAACTTTCCTTTCGGCTCCGGGATACGTCTCAAAGCCATATTGCGTGATGTCCATCTTCCCGCAAACGTCAAAGTTGCGCATGTCCAAATACTCGCAAATCAGGCCTCCGTCCGTAACCGCGCTTCCGTCAGCCTTGCAAACGCTCTCCGTATGCCATACCCAGCCAACGCGCTCGTCGTTTCGCCTAAAATCGGCGGGCAACTTTACGGTTTCAGAGCCGCCCCAAAAAGCGTCCAACGCTTTTTCCTCAACGCTCTTTCCGCTCGCAAGAGAGGTCGGCCAAATCGGCTTGTTGCCAATAAGGCCCACGCCGTCAAAACTTACGCGAAACAGCCCAAAATCTCCGCTTTGCGCGTCAGACCTAAACACCCTGAACTTGTCCGAATCCGCCAATGTCCTCGCGGCCTCCGCGGGCCAGTAGGGGCTTCCGTCCTGCAAACATAGGCTTACGCACGTAAAGGCGCGCTCCTGCACATTGTAGCGGTTGTAGCTGTACTGCGGCAAAAGCCGGGCGGTTTCCGCGCCCAGCCTAAACACCTCCGCAGGCTCGCCATAAATGTCGCAGCCCTCCCGCAAAGCGGTGGGATACTCAATGTTTCCCTTGCATATAAAACTAACCTCCAACAATCCATACTCGTTGAAGTTTAGCCCCGCATTAGATATGTTCGGATTGCGCGAAGTCATTTTGCGTTCCTTTCTACAAGCCTATCGATTTTATCGGAAATTCTTATCATTTCCGACTTCACCCAGCGCATATCTTCCCGCAATGCGTTTGTGTTGCTCTCGTACTCCCGACGCAAAACGTACATTGCTGAAAGTTCCGCTTGGGTTTTGTGAATTTCCACATTATGGATATGGGCGTCAAGCGTGCCTTTAGACGCGCCCCGCTCATAATAGGCCGCGCCAATAACGCTGACACAAACCGCAACAATTTTTAGCCAGCTTATATCAAACTTTTTGCCCTCGTCCATAATCTTTAAAAATCTTTACTTTTGTAAAGGTTCGGCGGGTTTCGCGACTTCGGCGTTCACCGCGATTTTGTCGGTCTGGATTGTGGTTTTGCCTGCGGCTTTGACTTTTGCGACCGAGTTTAGCACCTTGTCTGACGCCGCTTC
>JAGBOM010000190.1 GCA_017633865.1 Opitutales bacterium | reverse complement strand
GTACTTTTTGCAAAACATAATTCTCGAAAGGCTCGGCACTGGCTTTGCGCCCTACATATTTACCGCCGCAGCAGTCCAGGGGATTATCGCGTTCGGCGTAATATTTTTCGTGTCGGCGGTTGCGGAAAGCAACGCGGCAAACATCGCCGTCGGCGCCCTGCTCGTCGGGCTTTTGGCGCTTTGCCACGCCTTTCTGGCGAGGAATTTTTCGGCTGAAAAAAAAGAGGCCAAGCCCTCAAAGGCCAAAACTTTGGCTCTGACGTTTTTGGGATATGCGGGGTACGCGATTGTGGTTTTCTCCGTTTTATTTAGGGGTATTTTCGCGGCGGCGCTTAACTTCCGCTCAAAAAGGCGAATGCGCCTCGCATTCTCGGCCATTTTGCGGGACAGCCTGCGCTTTATGTTTTTCAAATACCTGCCCGCTGTCGGAGTTCTCGAAAGCCGCGTGGTTGGCGACATTCAAAATCTGCCGCCGCAGGCCGTGTACGTCTCTAACCACCGCTCGCTGCTCGACCCGCTCCTTATGCTTTCTTTAATAAAAAACTGCTCGATGTGCGTCAAAGACTCTCACTCCGGCGGGATTATGATTTTTCTTTTTAAAAAAACCCTGAACTTTATCATCATAAAAAAGGGCGACCTCGCCTCGCTTGAGGACAACCTGAAATCCGCCGAGGGAATCGCCCGCGCGGGCGGCTCAATCGCGGTGTGCCCCGAAGGCACCAGAAGCGCCCGCCTGCGCGACTTTCAAAAGTTCGCATTCAAAATCTCAAAAGACTTCGGCCTGCCGATAGTCCCCATCGCGATATCGTCTAAAAACCCCATTCTTTCAAAGGACAAAAGCACGTACTTTTTCCCGTCTAAAAACGAGTTTACAGTGCGGCTTTTGCCGCCGCTTTACCCGGAGGATTTTAAAAGCGCGGAGCTGCTTATGTCGGCAAGCCACCGCAAAATCTCCTCCGCCCTAAAGGAATTGGACAAAAAATACCAAAACACGCCATGATAAACGAAAAGATAGAAGACCTCCTCCCGCAGCGCCCGCCGTTTTTGTTCGCCGACAAGGTGTCGGATTTCCACCCCGGGAAATTTTCTGAAACGGAGCTCTTTTTAAGACCCGACTTCGGGTTTTTCAAGGGGCACTTCCCGAACAACCCCGTCATGCCCGGAGTCCTGATTTGCGAGGCGATGGCGCAGTGCTGCGGAACCTTCATAGCCCTCTCGGAAAAGCTCGAGGGCAAATCCGAAAACGAGCTCTACTACCTCGCGAGCTCCAACGTGAAATTTTTGAGCGTGGTTCGCGCTGGCGAAACGCTTAAAATACGGGCGAGTCTCGTAAAGATGTTCCAGGGGCTCGCGCAGTTTTCGGTGGAGGCCGCATCTAACGGGCGCGCGGCGGCAAAGGGGACAATCGTTCTGGCGTCGTCAAAAAACGCGAAATAAGCCATGAAAATTCTGCTTGCGCGGGGCAACCCAAGAAAAACCGGAGCGACTCAAATTCTCGCCGACCTTCTTTTGTCGGGAATGAGGGACGCCGGCGCGGAGGTTTTCGACTTCAACGTTTCCGAAGCCGCAATAAAGCCCTGCCGCGGGTGTTTCGCCTGCAAAATGTCCGCGAAAAACGAGTGCGTTATAGAAGACGCCATGCGCGAAATTTTGCCCGCCATGCAAAACGCGGACTTAATCGTATGCGCCACGCCCCTATACTTCTACTCTATGTCCGCCCAAATGAAAATATTTTGGGACAGGTGCATGCCGCTTGTCTTCGGCTACAAAAAATCCGAAAACGCCCTCGGCTGGGAAAATAAAACCTCTCTAATAGGCCGAAAAAAATTCGCCGCAATAACGGTCGGAATGGGCGGATTCAACAACTCTTTCGACGCCGCCAAAAAGACCTGGGAAACCCTCGCGAACGCCATGGGGCTTAGCCTAATCGCAAACGTCTGCCGCGGAGAGTCCCATTACTTGGCGCACCCGAACCAAAAGCTCGGGCTTGTCGAGAGGGTTAAAGAGGCGTTCTACAATCTTGGCGGAGACTTCGCTAAGGGATTTGCCTCGCCTAAAAACATAGAGGCCGCCTCCGCCCCGCTCTCGGAAAGCGAGGATGTTTTCCTGTACAATTCAGACCTCTTTTGGGCGCGGCTAAACTCGCGCAAAAACCGCGAGCCGGCCCCCGCGAAAAATTCGGGGGAAATACTTAAAATTCTGCGCGAAAGCTTCGAGCCGTCGGCGGTGAAAAGCGAATTTGTTTTTGAAATATTTTTGGAGGATTTAAATGAAAGCCTCGCTCTTAAAGCGTCGCCCCTCGGCCTTGAACCCGCGGCGGAAACGCCTCCGGACCTGCGCCTAAGCGCGAAAAGCGGAAGCCTTGCGGCCTTCCTAAACAAAAGCGCAAAGCCGCTCGAGCAGCTTTCGCGCGGCGAAATTTCCGTTAGCGGCGACATGCACCTGTTCGCGCGGCTCGGCAGAATTTTCGGCAGGGCGAAAGGCTAGCGGAAATTCCGTTTCGCGGCGGTCAGCGCGGGGCGGCCGTCCACCTGCCGTCGCCCTGTTTTGCAATGGCGTTTTTTAGCTCGAGCATCAATGCCGCAGCCAAAACTTTTGAAATTGGCAGATTTGCCGACTGGACGATTTCGTCGGCGGCAAGAGGGCAGCCCGCCGACTTCAAGGCGGAATACACCGCGGCCTCGTCGCCCTCAAGAACTATTTCGCCGCCGGAAGATTCCGAATTTTTGGCGGCGGGCTCGGCGGAGAATTTTAGCCTGCCTGAAAAACCGAGCTCCTCGACTATGTCGGAAGCCGAGGTTATGAGCCTTGCCCCCTCGCGGATAAGAAGGTGGCAGCCCGCGCTCTCGGGCTCGCTTATGCGGCCGGGAACCGCAAAAACGTCCCTGCCCAAATCGCACGCGATCCGCGCGGTAATCATGCCCCCGCCGCGAATGCCGCTTTCGACAAGCAAAGTCGCCATCGCCATTCCCGCGATGATTCTGTTGCGCATCGGAAACGTCGCGCGGTCCGCCCTCTTTCCGAACGGGTATTCCGAAACGACCGCACCC
>JAGBOM010000189.1 GCA_017633865.1 Opitutales bacterium | reverse complement strand
CCGATTTTTAAAAGAGTTATAGAGCGCGCGCAGGCCGCGTGCGAGGCGGAAAGCTTCGCCTCGAGAAAATATCTGCTCGGCTTTGACGACGCCTCCAACCGCCAGCGCGAAATAATATACCAAACGCGAAATTCCGCGCTTGAAAAAAGTTTCTCGTTTTCAAATATCGACGCCGTTTTGCGCGACGCCGTAATGTCGGCCTGCGCCGCCGCCTCGGAGGGCGAAACTTTCGGCGCCCAAAGCGCGAAATCGGCCGAAAAAAACATTCTCGAGTTTCTGCCGCTTAATTTCGACTTCGGAACGCTCGTTGGGAAAACCCCCGCAGAGGCCTCGCGGGAAATTTCGGATTCCGCCCTATGCGTTCTAAACCAAAAGCGCGGGCTTTTTGGGGAGAAGGATTCGCTTGAAATCGAGCGGCGGATTTTTTTGGAGGCCGTCGACAAAAACTGGCAGGAGCACCTTTGGCGGCTCGAGTGCATGCAGGACTACATCTATTTGAGGGGCTACGAGCAAAAAAACCCCGTTTCGGAATTTAAAATCGAGGCGTTCAAGTCTTTCAGGGAGCTTTTAACCGGCATAAACGAAGACGTTTGCCGAAGCCTTTTCGACGTTCCCGAAGATTTTTATGAGGCGGCGGCGGAGGCGGAAGTTTCCAAAAGCGCGAGGCTTAAAAAGCGCGCGAAAATTTCGAGGTAGCCGAAAACGGGAGGAGCTTCGATAATGCTTGTAATTTTAAAACGTCGAAATATTTTTTTATTAAGACAATGAGAAAAGCTTTCAAAGACGCGCTTATTAAGGCGGCGATGTTCGCCCTTATTTTTTTTGCGGCAAACTCGCTTTTGGCAAACGCGGACGACGCCATGGTGGCCCGCTACCCGACCGCGCTTTCGGAGTATGACGACCCGCAGGGCGGCGTGTTTCAAATTCTGGCTTCGCGCGCGAGGCACGACCCCTTCAACCTTTACGCCTCGATAATTTTCGCGCTCGCGATTATCCACACGTTCGCCTCGAGCTATTTCAACAAAATCGGCAACCGCTTTGAACGAAAGCACCTGAATAAACTCAAGGTTTTGGAGGCCGAAGGCAGGCTGCGCGGCGCGATTGTCCCCGTTTCGTTTAGAGCCACCCTATTCCACTTTCTCGGCGAGGTCGAGGCGGTTTTCGGCATTTGGCTAATTCCGCTTTTTGCGGGTATGGTCTTTATGGGCGGCTGGGATTCTATGACCTCGTATGTGGACTATTTGGCCTTCGTCGACAAAAAATTTACGGAGCCCATGTTTGTGGTTGTAATAATGTGCATCGCCGCCACAAAGCCCATCATCGTTTTCGCGGGCAAAATTTTAAACGCGATGGCGCGCGCGGGAGGGGCGACCCCCGCGGCGTGGTGGGTTTCCATACTCGTTTTCGGCCCCCTTTTAGGCTCGTTTATAACAGAGCCCGCCGCGATAACAATATGCGCGATGCTCCTGTCCGAAAAATTCTACAAATACAAGCCCTCCGCGGCTTTAAGGTACGCGACGCTCGGGCTTTTGCTTGTGGCGGTATCGGCGGGGGGAACCCTCACGCACTTTGCCGCGCCTCCCGTTTTGATGGTCGCGGCCAAGTGGGACTGGTCGACGCCTTTTATGCTCGAGCATTTCGGCTGGAAGGCGGTTTTGGGCATATTTATAAGCATAATCGCCTACTTCTTTATTTTTAGGGGCGAATTTGCGAGGCTCAACTCCGCGGCGAAAAAGACGGACATTTCCGAAAAGGAGGACGTTTTCGTGCCCAAAAGCGTAATAGCTGTCCACATATTCTTTTTGGCGTTCACGGTTTTTGTGCTGCACCACTCGGCTCTCGTAATTTTTTCGTTCTTGTTTTTTATCGCCTACATTATGGCGACGCGCCACTACCAGTACGAGCTGAACATAAAAACCCCGATTCTCGTGGGGTTCTTTCTGGCGAGCCTTGTAACGCACGGCACGCTGCAAAGCTGGTGGATAGAGCCCATTCTCGGCTCGCTGGGAGACTTGCCGCTCTTTTTGGGCTCGCTCGTTTTAACCTCCGTAAACGACAACGCCGCAATCACGTATCTGGGCACGCTCGTTCCCGATTTTAGCGAGACGAAGCAGTATCTTTTGGTT
>JAGBOM010000188.1 GCA_017633865.1 Opitutales bacterium | reverse complement strand
GCATTGCCCCGACGTCAAAAAATACTCGTACAACCCGAAGCTCGCCCTTCAAATGCTCCTTGCGGACGGCTTTAACGTGGGCGCCGACGGCGGCCTTTTGGACAACGAGGGCAACAGGGTCTCCTTCAGCCTGCTTGTTTCCGACAACTCAAAAAGCTCGCTTGCAAACGCAACCTGCATTGTCGAAAACCTGAAGGCCATAGGCATAGAGGTGAAGCTCGTGTTTCTGGACTTTTCCGCAATCGTTTCAAAAATAGACGACACTCTCGATTACGAGGCCGCCATGATAGGCTTTACCGGCGGCGGCGACCCCTCCGGAGGCAAGGCAATCTACCGCTCCGACGGCTTTTTGCACGTCTGGAACCCCCGCCAAAAAACGCCCGCCACCGACTGGGAAAGGCGCGTCGACGAGATTGTGGACAATCAGGAAACCATCTTAAACGAGCCGGAGCGTATTTTGAAAATCCACGAAATGCAGAAAATTTTCGCGGAGGAGCTGCCGCTGATTTTCCTGACTTCGCCCATGACGTATTCGGGCATAAAAACCAAGTGGCGCAACGTGAAAGTGCCGCCGATTGGCATGCTTATCTGGAATATCGAGGAGCTTTTTGAAGGGGAGGGCGGCGATGGCTAAATACGTTTTAAGGCGCGTTTTAAGTTTGGCGCCGATGCTTTTCGGCGTGTCGGTTTTGGTGTTTTTGCTGATGTATTTAACGCCCGGCGACTTTTTGAGCGCGGCTCGAAACTCCAAAGACATCTCCCCCGAAATCGTCCGCCAGCAGGAGGTTAAGCTCGGCCTCGACAAGCCCTGGTACGTCCAGTACGGAATGTGGCTCAACTGCGTTAGCCCCGTAAAAACTAAGCTTCTTCTGCCCGAGGCGGAAAAGGGCGAACACGGCCTCGTGTACTTTGGCTCCCCCGATTTCGGATATTCGTGGAGCTACAAAATTTCAGTCGCGCAGCTATTGTCGCAAAGGCTGTTTGCGACGTTCGTCCTCGCGGCGGCCACCCTTTTGTTAACATACCTAATCGGCATACCCCTCGGCGTTATGGCGGCGGTTCGGCGCGGCGGAATTTTCGACAGGGTCTCGGCGGCGCTCTCATACGCGGCGCTAAGCATGCCTTCGTTTTTCCTCGCGCTCTTGGCTGTTTTGTTCGCCGCCACAAGCGGGATTTTCCCGACGGGCGGGCAGACTTCCGTAATGTACGAATTTTTGAGCCCCGCGGGAAAGCTCGCCGACTATTTGCGGCATTTGGTTCTGCCCTCGGCGGTTTTGTCGATAGGCGGCATAGCGTCCTTAATGCGCGTAATGCGCGCGAATTTTCTGGAGTACAAAGACTGCGGGTTCGCCGCGACGGCGCGCGCCAAGGGGCTGGGCGAAAACGCCGTAATGTTTAAGCACGTTTTGCGAAACGCGCTAAACCCCATAATTACGTCTTTCGGCTTTTCGCTTTCGGGGCTGCTTTCGGGCGCGCTGCTTGTGGAAAACGTGATGAACTACCCCGGCCTCGGCCAGCTGATTTATAACGCCATTTTGCGGCAGGACCAGTACGTGGTTATGGCGGGAGTCGTGAT
>JAGBOM010000187.1 GCA_017633865.1 Opitutales bacterium | reverse complement strand
GCCGAACTCGAAGTCTTTAAGCTCCTCGACTTGCGGAATTTCGGAGCACTTCAGAATTTCGGAAGGCATTAGGCGGGCGAAGAATTTTGCGCGGGCTTTGCCCCGCGCAAGCTCCGCGTTTATTGAAATGTCGCCGCCGCCGATTTTTGCGAGGGCGGAAATTTCGCCGTAGGGGTTTTCGAGGCTTGTTAAAGGCTTAAACAGCGTTGCGGAGTCTGCGCGGCAGCCCTTGTAATAAAGCCCGAAAGCGCTTGCAGAACCGTCCCTCAAGCTTTTTTTGCCGAAGTCCGCCACCCCCGAAACGGCGGCGATTTTCGCGCGCGCGCCCAAAGACGAATCAAAATCCGAGGCGCGGGCAAAAAAGTCGAAAGAGTCGGAAGACTTTTCGGAATCGAATTTAGCGAAGGCTCTAATTGAGCGGGCGGAAAAGCTTTTGCCGTCCATTTTGAACGAGTATTCTTCCGCGCTCGCCGACGCCAGGCACCACACGCTTTTAAGCGAATCCGCCGAAAACTCCGCGCAAACGCACGGGCGCTTTATTTTTGCGGCGGCCTCGCCTATTTCAAAAAGCTTGTCGCAGGCGAAATCCCATTTTGAAATAAGGCTTTCGGGCTCGGTTTTGCCCTCGGATTCCGACAAGCTCAGAAGCGATTTTACCGCCTGCGCGGAGAGATCCCCGCTTAAAAAGAACGCCAAATTGCCGATGTTCCCGCTGCAATATTCAAGCTTCGCGCCGCCGCCCATTTTTGTCGCCCGCGCGAAAAAATTTTCAAGAACGGGCCTATTGGCGGACTCTCCGAACATCGAATACGCCGACGCGCAGTTCACCGAAACGCCGATCGGCGAAATTCTCCCCGCGAGGAGTTTTAGCATGTCGATTTTTACGGAGACCTCCCTCGCCCTTATCGCGGGGCGCTCCGAGCCGAAAATGTCCACGCCCACGTCTTTCGCGCTCAAGGTTCCGTCGAAGCAAAACGACAGCTCGCCCGCCTCGAAGAACGCTCCGTTTTCGCGCGCGAACTCGCCTATTTTTTCCGCGACGAAATCCGGCGCCTTTACCGAAAACCTAAAATACGACGAGAATATGCTTATGCCCAGCGCGAGCGCAAGGCACGCAAGCGCGGCGTTTAAAAGAAAATGCAAAACCGAAAATATTTTCAGCGCCGACCGAATCAAGAAGCTGTTTTTTTTGTTTTGCATAAATTTGCGTTCAGCCTCCGAACTGCGGGGTTCCGGCTATTTAACGGGGGCGAGCGGGGCGGGCGCGGGGGTCGAAAAGATTTTCGGCGGCGTGCGCTCAATGGTGAGAGCCGAAAGCGCGTCTATAAGCGCGGGGGTCAAAACAAACGCGTTTTTGCCTTCGGCGTCGGCGGCGTACTGCAATGTTCCCGAAACCCGCTTTGTAATAAGCCAGCTTGCGCGACCGCGCTGGTTGCCGCCCGTGCCCTGCTGCTCGATTTCGGCGGAGAGCTCGTAGGCGAAGGGATATTTTTTGCCGCCAACCGCCAGCCCCTCCTTCGAGAAGTCCGCCTTCGCAAATTCCGAAACCCTGAAGCTGCGGACGTATTTTTCGACGGTCTCCATCGCGCTTTTTTCGCGCGGGCTTTGCGCCGAATTTTTCGCGGCGGAATCGGGGGCAAATTCAAAGTCGGATTTGGGGTCGGCAATGCCGGCTATTTTTATGCCCGTAATTTTCGCCGATTCCGGAAGCGAGTGCACAATTCTCGACTTGCAGCCCAAAACGTCGCTCGGAATGTTTGAAGCAAGGCGCGCGGGCACTCCGTAAACGGAGTTTCCGCCCGCGACCGACGCGTAAAGCATGGGGTTTTTGCCGTCCTCGTAAAAGCCGCCCAAAAGCAGGGTTTTGGAAACCCCCGCGCCCGTTTTTATCGACACTTTCAGCCGCGGCGAATCGAGGCCGTATCTGGAGAGGTCGTCGCCGAGGGCGTCGCTTACAAAGTCGCGCGCCCTGACGGAGGAGAGGTTTGCGATTATCATATTTACCACGGCGAAGTCCGCGCTTTCGGAAAGCACGCCGCCCTCGGGCGAGCGCCCGATTACATCCCAAACGCCCGAGTCGAGCTTCTTGAGCTT
>JAGBOM010000022.1 GCA_017633865.1 Opitutales bacterium | reverse complement strand
TTGGGCGAAGAAGTTCGTTGCTTCGGCAAAAAGAAGCTCGGAATGAATCAAAATTCTATTCCGAGCTTCTTTTTGCTCTCGCGCCTGCTTCTTCATCCAAAATCCTCTCGCCTAAATAAACGAACTCAGAACGTTTTTAATTCCTTCATTTTTTAAGGATCATTCTTATTAGAGCATTTAAAAATAGACTAAATAAAAATAATAAGGAAAAAGCATTGTAAGCTACCTTGGCTAGGCTCATTAATTTTTGATGAAGTTCAAGGCGCAAGAAAAAAATATGCCCGACGCATACTAACGTATGTGAGGGCATATTTTTTTCGCGGCAACGCCGAAATTCGCAAAAATTAATTGCCTAGTGGGTTTTGACCTCTATCACATCATGCGGGAAGCTCTCCTTCTGCCCCGCCGCCGTAATGCGGGCGTACCGCGCGTTCGCCTTCAGCTCAGAAAGGTTCTCCGCGCCCAAATAGCCCATGCCGCTTTGAATGCCTCCGGCAAACTGCGCAAGCAGAGTGTCCAAATCGGCGGAAATCTCCTTCAAGGCCTCGATGCCCTCGGCGGTGATCTTGTCGGTCTTGTCTTTGGTATTGTGGCCGTAGCGCGCGGCGGAGCCGTCTTTCATCGCCGCCATAGAGCCCATGCCGCGGTACTGCTTGTAGGTGGTGCCGTTAATTTCGATTATCTTGCCCGGAGCCTCGGGCGTGCCCGCAAGAAGGCTGCCGCACAAAACCGCGTCGGCGAGGGTCAGAGCCTTCACCATGTCGCCGCTCTTGGTTATGCCGCCGTCGGCGATTATCTTTACGCCGAGCTCCTTGGCCTGCTTCGAGCACACATAAAGAGCCGTGAGCTGCGGAATGCCTATGCCCGCCACTATTCTTGTAGTGCAAATCGAGCCCGGCCCCTGGCCGACCTTGACGGCGTCCGCCCCGCACTCGGCGAGGTATTTTACGCCCGCTGCGCTTGTCACGTTGCCGCCGATAATCGTCAAATCCTTAAAGTTTTCGCGGACGAGCTTTATCATTTCGCCCACGCCCGCCGTAAAGCCGTGCGCTGTGGAAACCGCCGCCACGTCCAAGCCCTGGTCCACCATCGCGCCGACGTGGCCTATGATTCTGTCCTTATCCAGAGAGCCGTCGGGCGCGCGGTACATAGAAAGGGTCGCGCCGCAAAGGAGCCTGAAGCGCGAGTCGCGCGCGGCTCTTTTCTGCGAGGCGTTTTCGTCCAAAATGCGCTCGATGTCGGAAAGGGTGAAAAGCCCCTTGATTTTGTCGTTTTCATCGACGACTATCAGCTTGTGCACGCCGAAATGCTCGTTGAAGAAGCGGTCGGCGGCGGCGATAGGGTCGTCCTTCAGGGCGTTAGAATTTATTGTAAGGACGTCGGCGCGCTTTGTCATGGCGTCGCAAATTTTCATGGCGGCGTACCGCTCCTTTACGACGCTGCCGGGCAGAAGCCCCACGAACCTGCCCGTTTCGTCGACGACGGGAAACGTGCGGAAGCGGAATTTCTTCTCCTCTACCTTGTTGATTACGTCGCCGATATTCTGCCCGGGCGAAACGCAAATCGGGTCCTGAATAAGCCCGTGTATGTAGTTTTTAACGCGTATGACCTGCGAGAGCTGCTCGTCGGATGTCATGCTCGAGTGGATTATGCCCATGCCGCCGTTGCGCGCCATGGCGATTGCCATTTTGTGCTCCGTAACGGTGTCCATATCCGAAGAGATTATCGGCAGCGAAAGGCGAACCCTGTCCGAAAGGGAGGTGTCGAGCCTCGTCTGCTTGGGCAGAATAGCCGAGTACTGCGTGGCGAGGGTGACGTCGTCGTAGGTGAGCGCGGTGGGCGCGTTTGCGCGGAAAAATTCGTCCGCCTTTTTGTAGAAGATTTCGTCTATCGGATTATTCATATTATTTTCCCTGAATATAGTTAGATTACCCATATTCTCTTTGCAACCTTTTTTTTAGGCGGAGGATTTTGGCGCGTAACTGTGTCGCTTAAAAAAAGACGGCAATATCGAGTATGTTAAATACACTCCATCGCCGTCTTTTTTTTGCTCCTTGTTCCGCATCCAAAATCCTCTCGCCTAAATAAACGAACTCTGAACGGTTTTATTTTTCCTATTTTTAATTAGACTATTTTTTATTCGGATTTTTTCTAAACAAGCTATTAAACGAAGTTTAATGCGTGTACTAACAGAAAAGGCGCGAGGCTCCGCGCCGAATAACCACCGAGAGGAAGCGGAGCTTCCGAGGGTCAAGGACTTTGTCCTTGCGTCGAGGGCGCAGCCTTCGCAAGGGCTATGCCCTTGTTCGGGCTTGCGGTAACGGGGGGATTTTGTTCTAATGGGGTTTGTTGAAAATTTTTTGGCGATGAATTTTTTAGACAGGTTTTTTAAGATTTCAGAGAGGGGCGGCTCTGTAAGGACGGAATTTTTCGCGGGGCTTACGACATTTGCCGCGATGAGCTACATTTTGGCTGTCAACCCCGCTATACTTTCGTCGGCGGGGGTCGACAAGGCGGGACAGGTTTATATTACCGCGTTTGTCGCGGGGGTTTCCACGCTTATAATGGGGCTTTTCGCCAACCGCCCCGTAGCTCTTGCCCCGGGCATGGGCACGAACGCCTATCTCGCGTTTTTCATTTGCGGGGCTTTGGGGCTGAGATGGCAGGAGGCCTTCGCGCTCGTTTTTTACAACGGCCTGATTTTCTTTTTTATTTCCCTGTTTAAGATACGCGAAAAAATCATAGAGGCCATTCCGCACAGCCTTCAGCTTGGCCTGCAGTGCGGGATAGGAGCTTTCATCGTTTTTTTGGGGCTTAAAAATTCCGGCATTATCATTGACGACAGCGCGACCCTTACCGCCGTGGGCGACATTTTTTCCGCGAATGTTTTATTGGCGTCGGCGGGCTTTGTTTTGATTGCGGTTTTGGCCGTTTTCAGGTTCAATTTCGCCGTGATGTTTTCCATACTCGCCTTGACCGCCGCGGCGTTTTTTATGCATGACGCCTCCGGCCGCGCGCTCGCGGAGGCTCCGGCGGCCTTAGTGTCCGCGCCGGCCTCGATTCCGGACACGGTTTTCGCGCTCGATTTCGCGTATCCGTTCAGGCATTTTTGGGGGACTCTGCCGATAATTCTCACTCTGCTTTTTCTCGACATGTTCGACTCGATAGGCACGATTGTCGCGCTTTCCAGGCGCGCGAATTTTTACAGAAACGGCAGGATTGAGGACGTTTCAAAAATATTGGTTGTCGATTCCGCGGCGACGTGCTTCGGCGCGCTTATGGGAACCTCGACGGTTTCGTGC
>JAGBOM010000186.1 GCA_017633865.1 Opitutales bacterium | reverse complement strand
GTGTACGACATGCCCGGCGTCACGCGCGACCTCGTCGCCGAAAAGCTGCCCGGCGGCGCGCTTTTAATGGACACCGGCGGCATAGGCGCAACCCCGCAGGCTACGGAACAGGTAATCTCCGAGGCCACAAACGAGCAGGCCGAATTCGCGTTATCGGCGGCGGACCTCATACTTTTCGTAGTCGACTGCCAGTCCGGACTTCTGCCCATCGACGAAAAAATCGCCGAAAAAATCAGGCGCAGCGGCGCGCAGGCCATACTCGCCGTCAACAAGGCCGACCACCCCTCGCACGACGAAAACATTGCGGACTTCTACAAGCTCGGCTTTGCCGAAACCTGCGCGGTTTCCGCCGAGCACGGCAGGGGCGTCGACGAGCTCCGCGGGCGCATGGAGAAATGCCTCGGCCCGCTTTTCACCCCGCAAAAAAACGAGCCGGCGGACGAAATTCCCGCCGCAGAGCGCAGGGTAAAAATCTGCGTGGCAGGGCGGCCAAACGTGGGCAAAAGCTCGATAGGCAACAGGCTTCTGGGCTCGAAAAGGCTCATCGTAAGCGACGTGGCGGGCACTACGCGCGACTGCGTAAAATGCGACATCGACTTTAAAAACAACCGCGGCGACCTCCTGAAATTCGAATTTTACGACACCGCGGGCGTCCGCGCAAAGCGCAAGATAAACACCTCGCTCGACTTCCTCTCCGCGACCCGCACAAAGGCGGCCATCGCAAAGTGCGACGTGGTCATGCTTGTAATCGACGCCATGGAGGGAGTGTCGGAGTCCGACCAAAAGCTCGGCGGCGAAATTCTCGAATCGGGCGCGGCGGTAATGCTTGTCGTAAACAAGTGGGACTACGCCGTAAACGCCTTCAAGGCGGGGGGCGTGCGCGGCTACGAAAGCATCTCGAAATTCAGGGAGGGCTTCGAGTCGGCGGTGCGCGAGCGCCTGTTCTTTTTGGGGGACTCGCCCATACATTTTGTCTCGGCCAAGGAGGGCAAAGGCATGGAGGGGCTTTTAATAGCCGCCGCCAAGCTCTACCGCAAATCTACCGCCCCCCTGCCCACACCAAAAATCAACAAGCTTGTAAAAGACCTCGTAGAGGAAAATCCGCCCAAATACGTAAACGGGCGAAGGTTCAAAATCTACTACGCCCTCCAAACCGCCCAAAAGCCCGTCACAATACGCTTTTACTGCAACAAAAGCGACGCCCTAAGCGACGCCTACAAACGCTTTCTCGAAAAAAACATACGCGCAAAGTTCGGTCTCGGCGGGCTCTCGCTAAAGCTCGACCTCGTCGGCAAAACCCTCGTGAGCGCGGACGAAAGGCTCTTTAAAAAGAACCTGAAAAGCGGCAAATCGGAGGCGAAAAAAACCGCGAAGGCCGCCGCCAAGACCGTCCGCCAAAAAGCCGCGGCAGACTCCCGCAAAAAGCGCGCCCTCAAAAACCTAATCGCGAAAAAAGAGGCCGCGCGCCAAACGCTGCGCGCCCTTAAAACCGCGAAAAAGAAAAAATGAAAACGGCGTTTTTCGCAAGCGACGCAATCGCCGTTCCGGCGCTCGAGGCCCTGCTGAAAAAAACGGAGCTTAAATGCGTCGTCTCAAACCCCGACAGGCCTAAGGGCAGAGGCGGCAAGCTCTCCCCCAACGACGTTTCCGCCTGGGCTATAAAAAACGGCGTCCCCCTGCTGCGCCCGCAAAATTCCCCGTCGTGCGAAACCGTCGAGGCGCTCAAGGATTTGGGGGTTGAAATCGTCTTTGTAATGGCCTACGGAAAAATCCTCAGGCGCGAAGTTCTGAATTTCGCCCCGCGCGGAATCTACAACCTGCACGGCTCCGTCTTGCCGAAATACAGGGGCGCCTCGCCCGTAGAAACCTCCATAGCCCTCGGCGAAAAATTCGGCGGCGTAAGCCTTATGAAAATTTCCGAAAAGATGGACTGCGGCGACGTCTGTAAAACCGCCCGGGTTGAAATCGCGCCGCGCGACACCGCCGCCTCGCTGCGCGAAAAAATCGCCGGCTGCGCCGCAAACCTTATGCAGGAAAGCCTCGAAGCCCTCTATGAAGGCCGCGCGGCCTTCACGCCGCAGGACGACTCCAAAGCGCTTTATTGCCGCAAAATTTTTAAATGCGACATGCGGCTTGACTTTTCAAAATCCGCCGCCGAGCTCGAGCGGCGCGTACGCGCTTTCGGCGGGGCGTTTTTAACGCGCGAAAACGGCGAAACCGTAAAAATCGGCGAGGCCTCCGCCGAGGGCGAAGCCGAAAATTCAAAGTTTGGCAAGCTTGTGTCTGCGGATTCGGGCGGGGTAAAAATATCCTGCGCAAAAGGCGTATTAAAAATAACAAAGCTTCAGGCTCCGTGCGCGAAAATGCTCGAGGCGGGAGCTTTTTTAAACGGATATAAGCTCGACGGCGGCGAAGTCTTTAAAAGCTTTATGCTGCCCGAAATCGTCTCAAAAACGCCCTTTACAAAAACTTTTTACGAAAAGTTAAAAACAATCTGAATATGAAAATCCTCAAAAAAATATTTTTTGCGTCAAGCCTCGCCGCCGCGCTGGTTTTCGGCGCGTGCTCGTCGCAAAGCGGCTCATACATCGCCGCGACCGCCCCGCAGGAAGACATCGCCGCCGCGCTCGACAATTCCAAGTGGGTTCCCTTCTTCGTCGTCGGAGAGTCGAACATATCGGTTCCCCCGAACGCCCAAACGGAATTCGGCAAAATATTCATAAGCTTCAAGCGCGAACGCGGGAAAACCGCCGTTTACGGAATGTCCGGCGCGAATATTTTTAGGGGCGAGGCCGAAATTAAAAACGACGGGGAAATCGAATTTAAAAACATAACTTCGACAATGCGCATGGGCAGATTCGCCGAATACGAAGCCCTGTTCTTAAAAGCCCTGGCCGATGCGAAATTCGCGGAGCTTGCGGGCGCCTCAACCCTGTTCTTGTACGACGACAATTTTAACGGCGAACGCACCCTCATTATGAAGCTTGAGAGAATTCCCAACTAATTTATTTTGAGGAGAGCTTTTGGCGCGGAAGTTCGTTGCTTCGTCAAAAAAAGCTTGGAATGAATGTAAATTCTATTCCAAGCTTTTTTGTTCCTCGCGCCTGCTTCCGCATTCAAAATCTCCGCCTCAAAACAAGGGCTAGCCCTTGACCCTCGGCGAAGGCTGCGCCCTCGACGTCGGAAGCTTCGCTTCCTCTTTTGTGTTGCTTCGGCGCGGAGCCCCGCGCCTCTTGTCAAAAGACGCATTAAACTTCGTTTAATAGCTTCTTCGGAAAAAATCCGAATAAAAAATAGTCTAATTAAAAATAGGAAAAATAAAACCCCCAGAGTTCGTTGGTTTAGGCGCATTGATTTTGGATGCAGAACAAGGAGCAAAAAAAAGACGGCGATGGAGTGTATTTTAACATACTCGACATTGCCGTCT
>JAGBOM010000185.1 GCA_017633865.1 Opitutales bacterium | reverse complement strand
GTTTTCCGTTTTTTCGTCAGCCATTTTTAGAGTAAATAGATATTAGCGTATAAAAAATTTAAATAAAAAAATAAGGATTTCGGGATTTTACTGCAAGTCTAAATCCACACATTTTAACAATTCCGCCATGCATTCGGCGTTCGCTTTGGCGTCGGCGCCCTCCACAAGCAGGCGGATTTTGTTTTCGGTGCCCGAATAGCGAACGAGCGTCCTGCCGCGGCCGCCGAGCTTGGCGGCGCACTCCTCAAGGCACTTTGAAAGATTTTTCGTCTCGCCTATCGGGATTTTGCGGGCGACTTTCACGGCCTTCGAGACTGACGGGTACAGCTTTACAACCCCCGACATTTCCGAAAATTTCATTTTGCGGCGCAAGACCGTGGCAAGCAGCTTTACCGCCGCCGCGAGGCCGTCGCCACACGGGGAAACGTCCATAAAGATGTAGTGGCCGGAATTTTCGCCGCCTATGTTGCAGGAATTTTCGAGCATTTTGCGCATTACGAGGCGGTCGCCCACCCCGCTTCTTAAAACGCCAACGCCCTCTGCCTTCAAAGATTCGTCCATGCCGATATTGCTTTGAACGGTCGTAACAATAGCGCCGCCGCTTAGGGTGCCTGCGCGCTTGGCGTCGAGCGCGATTAGCCCCATAACGCATTCGCCCGCGATTTTTACGCCGTTTTCGTCGCAAACCACGAGCCTGTCGCCGTCGCCGTCGTGGGCGAGCCCGACATGCGCGCCGATTTCCCTAACGAGGGCGCAGAGGGCTTCGGGGTGCTCGCTGCCGATGTTGTTATTGATGTTTTTGCCGTCGGGGCAAACCCCTATTTCAACAACCTCCGCGCCCAAATTGCGCAGAACAGCTCCAGATATTGCCGAGGTCGCGCCGTTGGCGCAGTCGAGCGCGATTTTTACGCCGCTTAAAAACCCCGCGGGCAATAGCGACGACATCTTTTCGGTGTAGGCGGAGCGCATGTCGACTTTCACGATTTTTGCCGCGCCGCCCCGCGGCTCGATTTTTGAGTCGAAAAGATTTTCGATTTCGGTTTGGGCCTCGTCGCTCGCCTTGCGGGCGGACTCGTCGAAAAACTTTATGCCGTTGTCGGTAAATGGATTGTGGCTCGCCGTAATCATCACGCCGAAGTCCGCCTTCCTGCGCAGAACGCCGAACGCCAGAGCGGGCGTCGGCACGCAGCCGAAGTCCTCGATTTCCGCGCCCCTTACGCCCTTGCAGAACGCGGACTTTAAAAGCTCCGAAGAAAACCTCGTATCGCCCGCACTCGCGATTTTCGGGGTTTTTTGCGGGAACTTGCGGCGCAAATGCTCGCTTACGGCCGCGCCCAGCCCCTCGAAAAATTTTTCGTTTACATATTGCCCGCCGTATTCGCCGCGGATTCCGTCCGTTCCGAAGTATTTCATCTCTTCAAAATTTTTGTTTGAATAAAAAAATATTTTCCGCGCGGCGGCCTCCTTTGTCAAAAAAATTTTTTTGGGCGGTCAAACGCCGCCCCTCCGGCAAATTTTATCGCCGCCACGCCCCAAAAAAACGCCCCCGCGGCAAAAAATTTCGCGCAAAACAAGGGCGAAACGCGGCCTGTCCAATATTCAGCTTCTAAAAATATGTGTGGACGGCAAAATCGTACTGCTGAATAAATATTTTTTTGAACGCGCTAAGGTTGTTCTGCTCGTAGAAAAGAAGCACGGCTTCTTTGTATTTTAGAGAGTCCGCGGTTCTAAACGACATAGGGCAATGCTTGTTGGCGATTAAAATCGCGTTGCCGACAATTCTTGACGTTCTTTTGTTCCCGTCAGCAAAAGGCTGAATGTAGGACAATAAAAGTATTGCAAGCAGCGATTTTTCAAAAACGTTTTTGCGGGCGTTTATAACATTGCAAGCCTCGTTCATCGCGTCGCGTATCTGAAAATCGTTATCCAAAGGCTTGTAGTTTGTTCCGGTAATGCCCACGCGGCTTTTGCGGATATTGCGCTCAACGTTCAGGTCTTTTACAAGAATGCTGTGCACGTCCTCTATCCGGCCGACCGTGAGCGATTGAAGATAGTCGGGATTGTCCAAAAGAAACCTCAGCGCTTCTTTATGGTTTAAAAGCATTATGGCCTCTTCCTTTGTTTTCCCTTTCGCCTCCTCTTTCTCTTTCAGCAAGCGCTCCGTTTCAAGAAGCGAATAAGTGTTGCCCTCGATTTGGGACGACTTCCAGCTTAGGTCTATGCCCAAACGCTCCATTTCGGCATTGTAAGAGTCTTTGGAAATTTTTGAGATGTTGCGCGCAAACGTTTTTTGAAGGGAATTTAGACGCTCCAATTCTTCGGCGTCAAACAATTCAATTTCAGGCAGAAGCTTTTCAAGCAGGTCGAAATTAAAGGACGTCTGCGCGACCCTTTCGTCGATTTCCTTTTTAAAGTATTCTTCGACATCGTATGTCCTCAATATATGGGCTTTGGGCGTTATGGAGTATTTTGACGCCCGCCCCTTGCCGGAAACCGAAACGAGATTGTCTTTCAGCAATCCCGACAAGAGCCTTTTCATGCTTGCGGGGCTCGGCGGGGTTGAAAGGCTTTCGGTTATTTGCGCCCTCGAAGATTCGGGGTGAAAATGCAGAAAGTTTAATATCTCGTCTAAGATTAACATAGCTTATACGCTTGGATTATCGGCTCAAAATGTCAACTAAAATGCGCTTTTTCGGCTCAAGCATAGCCGTATTTTTGCGAAATTACGCCTTTTTTGAGCCGAATTATTTTTTTTAACTCCAAAAAAACGCTGCCTAAACCGGATTTTTTTGGGCATTTGCGAAAAATTTTTGCGAAAACAAAAAATTCCGCGCGCGAATGAAAAAATTTTGCGAAAAACAATTTTTCTTTTTTCTTTTCGGCGTTTCGCACGAGATTTGCGCAAAAAAGAAAAAATTTCAGCGCGGGATATTGTTTTTTATGATGTCGCCGAGCTCCTCGGGGTTTGCGTCATCGAGGGTTTTTCCGCGGCGCTTTAGGTCTTCAAAGGTTTTGACGAGCGTTTCGGTCATTTTATCGTGCGTTTCCTC
>JAGBOM010000184.1 GCA_017633865.1 Opitutales bacterium | reverse complement strand
CGACATGAACGTGGCGCACGGGGAAATCGATTTGGCGCGCCCCGACGCGAACCATTTTAGCGCGGGCTTTTCCGACGAGGAGCGCGCGGATTTTTCCGCCCTGCTTAAAAACGCGGGCTTATGCGACGTTTGGCGGGACCGCAACCCGGGCGTTACGGGCAGGTATTCATGGTGGAGCTACCGCGGCCGCGCGAGGGAAAACAACGTTGGCTGGAGGATAGACTATTTTTTGGTGTCGAATTCCTTCGCCAAAAATGTGAAAGACTGCGGCATTTTGGACGGCGTGGAGGGCTCCGACCATTGCCCCGTATATATTGAGCTATGACAAGCCCGAAGGAAAAAATCCTCGCGCTAAACCGCGTTTTGGCCTCTCGCGCCGAAAACTTTTCCGAAAAATTTTTGGAAAGCTCGAGGGCGATAGAGTTCGCCTTCTCAAACGGCGACCCCATCCGCCCGCTGGGCGAGTTCGCGAAATCGATAATCCGCGTTTACTGCCCCGACGCCGATCTCGAATTTGTGGACATATCAAGCGACTATTTCGACCCGATTTTTTTAATGGGCGAAATTTCCGCCGCCGCAAAGCGCCTTGCGGGGCGCGAAAAGCCCATACTCGTAGTGGCGGGGCTTAAAAAATCGACGCTCGAGGGCGGCAGGAATTTTTGCGCTAAAAAGCGCAGGCAATATTTCGAGAATTTAAATGTTGTAGAAGGATTCGTTTTGAGGTACAAAAACTGCTTTCCAAATATAGAGATAATTTTTATCTGACCATGAAAACCATATTCCAAAAAATTATGGACGGGGAAATCCCCTCGGAAATCGTCTACCGCGACGGCGTCTGCTTCGCGATTAAAGACATAAATCCGCAGGCTCCCGTCCATATTCTTTTGATACCCGCAAAGCCCATAGCGAGGCTTGCCGAGGCGAAGGAGGAGGATGCCGAAATCCTTTCGCACCTTATGCTTGCCGCGCCGAAAATCGCGAAGGAGCAGGGGCTTGAAGGCGGATTTAGAGTCGTAATAAACAACGGCCTAATCGCGGGCGAGACCGTGCCGCACCTGCACATACACATTCTCGGCGGCCGCCAAATGGCGTGGCCTCCGGGCTGATTTCGCGCCCCGCGCCCCGCGCGGTTTTCCGAAAAAGAAAAATTTTTTTGTTTAAAAAATTTTTTATATGAGACTTAAAAAAATGTCAAAGTACACCGACTCCTACCGCGTAAGGGTGGGGGACGCCGACAAGAACGGGCTGCTTAAGGCCCCGTCGCTTTTGGGCATGCTTCAGGAGGCCGCAAACGACCACGCCGAAGCCCTTGAAATCGGGGCTACAAACCTGAACCCCATGGGATTGGGCTGGGCGCTTTACAAGCTGTTTGTAAAAATCTCGCGCATGCCCTCCCGCGGCGAAATGGTGAGCGTCAAAACTTGGCCTTCGGTGCGCAACAAAATTTACACGGAGAGGGAGTTCGTGTTGAGCGACGACTTGGGCGACACCGTCGCCTGCGCGCGGACTCAATGGGTCTTGTTCGACCTGAAAAAGCGCCGCTTGGAGCGTCTGGACGTTTTGGGGCAGTGGCCGCAGACGGAGGAGTTCCCGTGCGACTTCGTGTTCTCAAACTCCCTCAAAGCCCCCGACGCCGAAAAGGCGTTCAAGTCGAACTTCGGCGTGCGCAAGGACGACATCGACATGAACGGCCACGTCAACAACTCCGTGTATCTCACTTGGGCTCTCGAGCCCGTGCCCGACGAGTTTACCGACAGGAAGCGCCCCGCGGAGCTCGAGCTTGCGTACATCTCGGAAGTGTTCCGCGGCCAGAGGCTCGACTCTATTTGCGAGATGCGCGGCGGCGAGTCTTTGCACTCGGTGGTGTCGGAGGGCAAGGAGAGAGTAAGGGCGCGCGTAAGCTGGGCGGACGTTTAATTTTCAATATAGGCGCGGATTTTTACAATGGATTTACTTCTTGCAACATCGATTTTTTCGGCGATTTTGACGGCGCTGGGCGCGGCGTTT
>JAGBOM010000183.1 GCA_017633865.1 Opitutales bacterium | reverse complement strand
GCGGCGTCGGCTTCAAGCTGGCGCGGGTACGCCGCGAAGTCCTCGTTGGGCCCGAACTGCGTGGGGTTTACGAAAATGGAAACGACGGTTATGTCGGCGTTGGCCTTGGCGATGTCAACAAGGCTCATGTGCCCCTCGTGCAGCGCGCCCATTGTGGGGACGAGGGCGACGGTTTTTCCGGCCGCCTTCATTTCCTTGCTAAAAGCGGTCATTTCGGAAGGAGTGGAGATAATTTTCATGGCAAGTTTGCTTTGGCGATTTTATAGTTTTCCTCTATCTTGGACTTTTTTTTTATAAAATCAATTAAAGAACGCTTTTTTTGCGCCCATATCGAAAATTTTCCGCCCGCGCCTTAAGAACTTTTGCGATAAAAAAGCCCCGGATTCCGCGCTAATTTTCCGCGGCGTTGTTTGGGACGAGCCTTACGATGTCCACAACCGGGCTGCAGAGAAATCTTACCGTTATTCTCGAAGTGCCCACGCCCCCTGTTATAAAAATCGGATTGCCGCGCTTGGTCAAAAGAAGCCCGATATTGTCCGAGTTAAAGGGCAGGATTTTAGGGCTGATAAGAGCCCCTATAAAAGGCAGGCGGACTTGCCCGCCGTGCATATGCCCGGAGAACGTCGCGGAGGCTTCGGGCGGGAGCGCCGGGTAAATCGGAACGTGCGTAAGAAGGATAAGCGGCGCGCCTTTGGGAACGTCTTTTAGGGCGCTAAAAAAATCGAAGTCGCCCTCGCTTATGTCGCGCACCCCCGCGGCGTAAAAATCCCCGAAAGGCGAAGAAATTTTTACGCTTTCGTTATTCAAAAACTTTACGCCCGCCCCGCCGAGCTTTTCAATAACGGTAATGGCCCCGACAATTTCGTCGTGGTTGCCGGTTACGGCGTAAACGCCGAGAGGGGCGCGGAGTTTTGCTATCTCGTCCGCCATATCTTTCAGGTCTTGGCGGGAAATATTCGCGTTTCTATTTACGAAGTCGCCGAGCAAAAAAACTATGTCGGGCTTTTGCGCGTTGATTTCCGCGACGGTTTTTTTTAGAAGCCTCAAGCTCGCCGCGCTTCCGCCGCAGTGCAAGTCGGAGGCGAGCGCGATTTTTAGGTTTGAAAGCTCTTTTGTCCAGTGCGGCGCGGGAATTTCGGTTTCTTGCGTATGCAAAGCGAAGTGCGGCTCGTAAATAAAGGCGTCTATTACAAAGGCCAAAAGCGCGGCAAAAAGAATCGCAAAGGCGGCTTTTTTGCGGCGTTTTGCTTTCGCGGCATCGGCGGGCTTGGTTGGCTGCGCGGAATTTTTCGCGCCGTTTTCGGAATCGGAAAACATTTTATTTTTCTGGGTTTTCAAGTTGGCGCAGGGCGGAGTCGATAATATCGAAAGACCTTTGGCTCGCGCCCAGATTCGCCGAGTGCCAAGTTTTCGCGTTTTTGGAAAGCTTGGCGCGCAAAGCGGAATCTTCGGCGATTTTGCGCAGGCTTGAAAGAGCCTCCTGCGGGTTTTGGGTTTTTACGGCGGCCTCGCATTCCTCGAGGGACTTGCACATCTGCCTGAAATTCGTCATATTCGGCCCGTAAACCATTGCGACCGCCGCCGCCGCGCAGTCGAGCGGGGACTGCCCCCCGACGTTCGGAGGCATTGACTTTCCGATGAAGGCGAAATCCGCGGCCTGCGTGAGGGTCGCCAATTCGCCCGTGGTG
>JAGBOM010000182.1 GCA_017633865.1 Opitutales bacterium | reverse complement strand
CGATGTAGCACAAGAGAGGAAGCGAAGCTTCCGAAGGTCAAGGACGATTTCTTGTTTTTATTCGGATTTCCTTTAAAGAAGCCATTGCGAAGCAATGCGTCTTTTGGCAGGAGGCGCGGGGCTCCGCGCCGATGTATCACAAAGAGGAAGCGAAGCTTCCGAGGGTCAAGGGCGTGCCCTTGTTTTTAGAATGTGGGCGGCGATGGCGCCTGAAATGTTGTGCCAAACGGAGAAAATCGCGGCGGGGACTGCGGCGGCGGAAAGGGCGGAAAACGCGCTTTGCGCAAGGCTCGCGGCAAGCCCCGAATTTTGCATGCCGATTTCAATCGACATCGCCCTGACTTTTGCGGGGTTCATCTTGAAAAGCCTGCCCACAAAAAACCCGCCGATAAACCCGAATAAATTGTGAAGCATAACCACTATAAAAATAACCGCTCCCCCCGATAGTATTTCGCCCGCGTTTCTCGACACCACGCACGCCACAATCGCCGCAATCGCAAGTATCGCAATGGAGGGCAGAAAATTCGAGCACCTCTGCGCCGCGGCCTTGAAAAATTTGTTGATTATGAACCCCGCCGCAATGGGGGCAATCACGACCTCCAAAATCGAAAGCGCCATTTTTATGAAATCGACGTCAACCTCCGCGCGCAAAAATAAATAAACAATCGCGGGCGTTAATACGGGGGCTAAAAGCGTGTTTACAACCGTCATGCCGACCGACAAGGCCAAGTCGCCGCCCGCCAAAAAAGTTATCACGTTGCTCGCCGTTCCGCCCGGGCACGCCCCCACTAAAACAACGCCGACAGTCATCGCAGTGTTTAGCCCAAAAGCCTTCGCAAGCAAAAACGCGACAGTGGGCATAATTAAAAATTGCGCGCAGGTTCCTATAAAAATGTCGCGCGGATTCGCCGCAATCGGCAAAAAGTCGGCGGGCTTGAGCGTCATGCCCATGCCGAACATGATTAGCATTAAAAGCGGCTTAATCCAGCCCGTCTCAATCCATAACCCGCACTTTGGCGCGAATAAACATAATAGAGCGACAAGCGCAATAATCGCCGCCATGTGCTTTGTGATGAACCCTGAAATCCTCGACATATAAAAAAATATCCATACAAGCTACCATTTTTACCCTTCCAATACAAGAGGCAATTCCCGAACCATTCTGCCGCCCTGCGCTCCGCGCTTCCGCGCAGGCGCGACTTCCAGATGGCGTCCGCAAAGTTTTCGGTTTGCAAACGATGCAACAAATAGATTTGCAAGCGCGGGGGGCGTTTTTGTCGATTTTATAATTGAATGTCGGCGGGGCGGGGGGTAATTTATTTTTTATATGGAAGGATTTTTTAGAATATCTGCCTTGTTTTTGGGGCTGTCTTTTTTATTCGCGCCGGTTTCGAACGCGGATTTCAGGTTCAAGAATTTATACAGCGACAACATGCTTGTTCAGGCCGGCGTTGAGGCTCCGATTGCGGGGTATGCGAATCCGAACGCCGCAGTCGATATTGAAGTCGTTTTTGAGGGCGGCGGAAAAAAGAGCGTTTCGGCGCGCGGCGGCGCGGACGGCAGGTGGGTCGCGAAGCTTCCGAAGATGAAGCCCGGAGTAAAATTTTCGGTTTCGGCGAAATCCGGGGGCGCGGTCGCAAGCATTAAGAACGCGGTTGCGGGGCAGCTTTGGCTTGCGTCGGGGCAGTCGAATATGGACTGGCATTTTGAAAGGGGCCCCGCGACGGACGCCTACAAAAGCTATCTTGCCGCCCTCGGCTCGGAGCTTGACGCGGTTAAGGGAACTATTCGGATTTTCAAGGTTCGGCAGGTTGCGTCTTTCGAGGCGCTTGACGATGTGGAGGGCTCGTGGGTCGAGCCCGAAAGCGCGCGCATAAAAACGTACAGCGCGGTTCCGCTTTTGTTCGAGAAGGATTTGTCGGGCGCGCTAAAACAGCCCGTGGGCGTAATTGTTGCAAGCTGGGGAGGGTCTCCGATAGAGCGCTGGGTTCCCCGCTCGGCCTTTCAATATTCCGAAAACACAAAGGCCGCGCTTCTTCGGGACGAGAGGGACGTCGCCGGCTGGGAGCAGCGCAAGGAGCTTTTCGAGCGCGAAAGGAAGATTTGGCTCGAAAAGAACAACACTCCGGAGCTTCGCAAGGCGAATCGAAAGAGCGAGCCGCAGTTTAAGTACAACCCGTTCGACCGCTCAACCCCGACGCCGGGAATGCTTTTTAACTCGATGGTTTCGGGCGTATATCCGACCGTGCCATCGGGCGTGATTTGGTATCAGGGCGAGTCCAACGAGAGGCGGGCGAACGAGTACGGCGACTTGGCTAAGGCCATGGTTTTGGCGTGGCGCGCGCACTTCAAGGCGGAGCTTCCGTTTTATTATGTGGAGCTTGCGAATTTTCAGGAGAAGCAAAAGAAGCCCGTCGAGGACAAGTACCGCTGGGGCGCGATAAGGGAGGCGCAGGGCGAGGTTCTGGCTCTGCCGAAAACGGGGGTTGCAAGCTGCGCGGACATCGGCGACGCTTCCGACCTCCACCCGCCGTACAAGGATAAAATCGCGCGGCGCCTCGCGAATTTGGGGCTTGCGCAGGTTTACAAAATCGGCAACCCCAAGGCCGCGGTAAGCCCGTCTTTCAAGTCCGCAAAGTTTGACGGCGGCGTCGTCGAAATAACATTGAACAACGCGGACGGCCTGCGCTTTATGCCCGGCAAGTCGGAGCTTTCGGGCTTTGCGGTTCGCGGCGACGGCAAGAAGGACTGGCACTTCGCCTCCGGCAAAATTTCGGGGCGGAAAATTCTGCTAAGCTGCGACAAGGTTTCGCGCATTCAGGCGGTTCGCTACGGCTGGGCGCACAACCCCGACTTGTGCCTCGAAAACAAATACGGCCTGCCGCTAAGGCCTTTTTCAACAGACAAGGGCAGCCGGCTCGACTATCTCGGCTCCGACGCGATGAAGGCGGAGCTTTCGGTGTATCCGAAGTAGGGCGGGCGCTTTATAGTTTCCGCGCAAAAACGGCGGGATTGGGCGCGCGGGAATTGCGAACCGCGCCCCAAAAATTTGGGCAACAAAAAAGCCCGGAGAGCTTTTGCGCCTCCGGGCCTTTTGCGAAAAGCCAAGCCGCCGCTTATTTTGCGGACTTTTCGAGCTTCGCCTTCATTTCGCTCGTCCAAGCGGCAATCTGCGCCTTGACCTTATCGACGTCTTTGCCGATTTTGGAAGCTTCCTCTCTCAAGGCTTGGGCGTCTTTGCCCATCTGCTCCGTTAGGGGAATCTTGGAAATCTTTTCGGCGACGGCTTTGGCTTCTGCGCCTTTTTTATCGGCATAAGCCTTGAGCTCGTCGATTTTCTTCTGGAGCTCGTCG
>JAGBOM010000181.1 GCA_017633865.1 Opitutales bacterium | reverse complement strand
GAAGGGCTTTGCCGACGCCGAAAGCGCGGCGCAGGCCTTCAAGGAAAGCGGCGCAAAGTACGCCGTAATCTGCTCCACGGACTTGACCTATCCGGAGCTTGTCCCGCCGACCGCAAGGGCGCTGAAGGCTGCCGTTCCAGGCGGCACGGTGCTTTTGGCGGGCGTTCCGGCCCCCGAATGCGAGGCCTCGTACAAAGAGGCGGGCTTGGACGGCTCAATAAGCATCAAGAGCAACAATTACGAAACGCTCAAAAGTTTTCTCGCGGATTTGGGCGTGGTAAAAGAATAAATTTGGAGGACTTTTAAAATGGCTAAAAATCCGGATTTCACAAAAGCGTCTTTCGAGAACAAATCTTCCGGCATAAGCAAGGCCGAGTGGCAAAAGGCCGTCGAAAAAGCGGCGGGCAAGCCCCTCGACGAGCTTTTAAGCGAAACGATGGAGCAAATAAACGTTGCCCCTCTTTACACTGCCGACGCCTACAAAGACATGGAGCACCTCGGCTTTACGGCTGGCATAGCGCCGAACTTGAGGGGTCCGTACGCGACGATGTACGTAATCCGCCCCTGGACGGTTCGCCAGTACGCGGGCTTTTCAACGGCGGAGGAGTCAAACGCCTTCTACCGCAGGAATTTGGCGGCGGGGCAGAAGGGGCTTTCTATCGCTTTCGACCTCGCGACACACAGAGGCTACGACTCCGACCACCCGAGGGTTATCGGCGACGTCGGCAAGGCGGGCGTTGCGGTAGACTCCATTTTGGACATGGAGGTTCTGTTCGACCAGATTCCTCTTTCGCAGGTTTCGGTTTCGATGACGATGAACGGGGCGGTTTTGCCGGTTCTTGCGTTCTACATCGTGGCGGGGCTCGAGCAGGGCTGCAAGCTTGAGCAGCTAACAGGCACCATTCAAAACGACATTTTGAAGGAGTTTATGGTGCGCAACACCTACATCTACCCGCCGACCCCTTCCATGAAGATAATAGGCGACATCTTCGCCTACACCTCCAAAAATATGCCGAAATTCAACTCCATATCGATTTCGGGCTACCATATGCAGGAGGCGGGCGCGACTGCCGACCTCGAAATGGCCTACACCCTCGCCGACGGCCTCGAATATCTGCGCCAGGGCGAGAAGGCGGGCTTGAAGGTTGACGACTTCGCCCCGCGCCTAAGCTTCTTTTGGGCGATAGGCAAGAACTACTTTATGGAAGTCGCCAAGATGAGGGCGGCGCGCATGCTTTGGGCGAAAATCGTCAAGGGATTCAACCCGCAAAACCCGAAGAGCTTGGCGCTTCGCACGCACTCGCAGACAAGCGGCTGGTCTTTGACCGAGCAGGACCCCTACAACAACGTCGCCCGCACCTGCATAGAGGCTATGGGCGCGGCTTTGGGGCATACCCAGAGCCTCCACACAAACGCTTTGGACGAAGCCATCGCTTTGCCGACGGACTTTTCCGCGCGAATCGCCCGCAATACCCAGCTTTATCTGCAGGACGAAACGGGCATCTGCCGCGTAATCGACCCGTGGGGCGGCTCCTACTATGTGGAAAGCCTTACAGACGCTCTTTGCAAGAGGGCGTGGGCGCACATTCAGGAAGTCGAATCGCACGGCGGCATGACCAAGGCGATTGAGGCAGGGCTGCCGAAGCTCAGAATCGAGGAGGCTTCCGCCCGCCGCCAGGCCAGAATCGACAGCGGCCGCGAAGCCATCATCGGCCTTAATAAATACAGGCTCGAAAAGGAGGAGGCTTTGGACATTCTCGCAATCGACAACACCGCCGTTCGCGAAGCGCAAATCAAGAAGCTCAAGCGCCTGCGCGAAAACCGCGACAACACAAAGGTTCGCCAAATTCTCGACGAAATCACGAAAGTCGCGGGAGACGGCCAGGGCAATCTGCTCGCGCTTGCGGTTGAGGCCGCGCAGGCGCGCGCGAGCCTCGGCGAAATTTCCGAAGCCTGCGAAAAGGTGTTCGGCAGGTACAAGGCTGTTATCCGCTCGATTAGCGGGGTTTACGAAAAGGAGTTTAAGAAAGGCGGCGCAAGCATGAAGGAAGTTGACGAAGTTGCCGGAATGATTAAGAAATTCGAGGAGGCCGAGGGCAGGCGCCCGCGCATACTCGTTGCGAAAATGGGGCAGGACGGCCACGACAGAGGCGCGAAGGTCGTCTCGACGGGCT
>JAGBOM010000180.1 GCA_017633865.1 Opitutales bacterium | reverse complement strand
ACGATATTGGCGGCGGCTCTCCAGGCGTCGCTGCCGCTAAACGCTTGGGAAATGAAAAAAGCCCCGCTCATGACGAAATACTCTGAGCAGGTCGACCCCAAGAATCCGCTGCCGGAATATCCGCGCCCGCAGCTCGCGCGCCAACAATGGCTCAACCTCAACGGGATTTGGGAGTTTGAGGGCGTCGAGGGCATCAACAAGCGCATTCCCTCCGCCGAATGGAAGGGCGTTGACGAGTCCATATTTAAGGACGTCAAGCCCGGCAAGAAGCTGTCCGGCGAGATTCTCGTGCCGTACCCGGTCGAGTCCGCGCTTTCGGGGGTGATGAAGCACTACGAGTACATCAAGTACCGCCGCGAATTTGAAATTCCGCAGAACTGGAAGGGCGAGAACGTGCGCGTCAACTTTGGCGCGGTCGATTTTATGTGCGACGTCTACATAAACGGCAAGCTCGCGGGCTCCCATCAGGGCGGCTACGACGCCTTCAGCTTCGACATCACAAAGCTGCTTAAGGACGGCAAAAATGAAGTCATCGTTTCAGTTTACGACCCGACCGACAACGGCATACAGCCCGTCGGCAAGCAGCGCATAGAGCCCGAAGGCTACTGGTACACTCCCTGCAGCGGCATTTGGCAGACGGTATGGCTCGAGCCCGTAAAGAAGGGCGCGGCAGACCAGCTAAAAATGATTCCGAACGCCAAGGAGGGCTACCTTGCCGTAACCGTAAAGGCGGAGGAAATTTTGCAAAAAGTTAAGCTCGAAGCCTTTGACGGCAAGAAGAAAGTCGGCGAGGCTTTCGGCACAGCCAACAGGGAAATCCGCCTCGAAATTCCCAACGCCAAACTTTGGTCGCCCGACTCCCCGTTCTTGTACGACCTCAAAATCACAATGTTTAAGGACGGCAAGGCAATCGACGAAGTTTCGTCATACTTCGGCATGAGAGACCTCGGCAAAAAAGTGATAAACGGCATCACGCGCCCGACAATCAACGGCGAATTCGTGTTCCACATCGGCACTCTCGACCAGGGCTACTGGCCCGACGGCAACCTCACCGCCCCCACCGACGAAGCCCTCAAAAGCGACATACAAAACCACAAGGATCTCGGCTTTAACATGATTCGCAAGCACATCAAAGTAGAGCCCGCCCGCTGGTTCTACTGGTGCGACAAAATCGGCATTTTGGTCTGGCAGGACTTCCCGAACTCCCACACGCACATACAAATCGGCAAGAACGTAAAGCACATAAGCTTCCGCCCGAACGCCGAAGAGCAGAAGATTTTTGAAGCCTACGCTAAGGAAATTGTAGACGAGCACATAAGCCACCCGAGCATAGCGGCCTGGGTTCTCTTCAACGAGGGCTGGTCTATTTATCCGAAAAGGGAGGACATTAAAAGAGTTTCCGACTGGCTGAGCGCGTACGACCCCTCCCGCTACGTGAACGACTCCACCGGCCTTCCCAACGAGCACGTTAGCGGCGATGTTTACGACCTGCACATCTACCAGGGCCCGTCCGCGGGGCTGCTTGAGCCCTACACCTTCGCGGCTCTCGGCGAGTTCGGAGGCGTAGTCCTAAACGTAAAAGGCCACAACTGGTTCGACCGCGGCGGCTGGGCTTACGGCGCCATGAACAGCAACAACGAAGAGCTCACCAACAGGTACCTTCAAATGCAGGGCGAGCTTTATTCGCTAATGTTCTTCCCCGGCCTCAGCGCGTCGATGTACACGCAGATTTCGGACGTCGAAGGCGAAACAAACGGCCTTTACACCTACGACCGCAAAGTCCTCAAAATGGACGCCAAAAAGCTTAAGGCCGCCCACGACAAAATCACCGCGGCCTCCAAAAATATGCCCGAAATCACGAACGCCAATTCCGAACTGTCGCTCGGCGGCAAAAAGGGCGCGGCAAGCCTCAACGGCGGCAAGGAACCCAAATTCGCCTTCCTCAAAAACAAGGCGAACAAAGAGGCCGACATCACCGCCGCAATCGCCACCTGCGAAGTCGCCATGCCCCAAAAGGCGGACGCGAGCGCGGGCATCGTCATGCGCCATTCAAAAGACGGCGCGTACCTCTTGGGGATAAAGGGCGACGGCACAATCTTCATCAAAAGCCTGAAGGGCAAGGACGAAAAAATCCTTGCGGAAAAGAAAACCGCCCTCAAAGGCAAAATCAGCCTCAAGGCGCAAGCCTTCGGCAGCGTGCTTTACCTCGACGCAAACGGCGAGCGCATATTCGCCAAAGACGCCTTCATCGCCTACGGCAAGTTCGGTGTGTTCGCGCAGGATACCGACGCCAAGTTCTCAAACTTCGCTTTCTCCAACCCCGCAAAGCGCATACGCGCAATCAACACAACCGTAAAATTCTTCGTCCTGCGCAACGAAAACAAAATGTGGCCCTGCATCTTGGACTGCAACCCCAAAGAAATGGGCGACTGCCACTGGGAGCTCGAAAAAGGCCTTGCCGACCCCAACGGAGTTTCGTTTAGGTCGATGAGCCAGCCGAACAAATACCTATCAATCCACGAGGACGGAAGAGTCTATTTGAAGGAGTACGAAAACACCCCCGAATTCAAAAAGAACGCGACTTTCTACCAGCGCAAGGGCAATTACGAAGGCCTGCACTCCTCGTTCGAGTCGATGGCAAAGCCGGGCGAGTTCTTCAAGCACATAGGCTGGAGGCTTGCGGTATGCCCCGTTAAGACCGGCGGCGAAAAATACGACTCCACATTCGAGCTTATAGAATAGCTCCCAAAAAAATTCGCTTTTAAAGACAAAAAACACCCAAGCGGCGCAAACCATGCGCCGCTTTTTCTGCGCTATAAATCAACATTTTTTCAAAAAAAAAGAACTTTCAAACAAAATTTTATATTTTTATAGGTTGACAAATTTAAAAATCGAAACATAATTTATCGCGAAAACATGTAAAATTTACCCCTATGAATAAGACTGCACTTATATCGATTTTTGCGCTCGCCGCCGCAAGCGCGTACTCTGCGGACGCCTGGCGCCAAACAAAGGAACTCGTGCCCGAAGGCAACTGGGGCGACGGCTCAACCTGGGTAAGCGGCTCCGTCCCCGCAAGCGGCGACACCGCAAAGCTCGACAAATCGGGCTCCATCACAAACTCTGCCGCCGACGCCTCCATTAGCAAGCTCGACCTTTATTCGGGCACGCTGAATATTTCCGCGGGCACGTTCGCCGCAAGCGCTACCCAAGTGTACGCCGGCGAATTAAATATTTACGGCTCGGCAAAAGTTACAACCGCCTCCGCCTTTAATTCGGGCGACGGCATCGACGGCGGCACAACCCCCTCGTACGTCCACGATCCCGAGGCGGTAATCAACGTTTACGGCAGCGCCACTGTTGAAGACAGCACCTGGGGCATACTTATCGGCGAGACCGCGCTCAACCGAAACGTTGTGGCAAACTTCTACGGCGACTCCACAATAACCTCAAAAAACGGCAGCAACGGCGTAAAAATCGGCTCTTCCCGCACCTATACCACAGAGTCTTCGGCGACTTCCACTTTAAACGTTTACGAAAACTCCACGGTAAACGCCACAACCCTGTATTTTTTTAGAAACGCAACGCTCAACGTTTACGGCAACGCAAACTTCAACGTAAGCCAAAAGGCGTATATCGGCGACAGCAAAACCGACTCCATTGCAAACATGAATTTGGGCGGCAGCTCCGCAACGAGGCTCAACACCTACTCCTTCGTTTTTAACGGCGCAAATTTGACGATTAAAGACAGCGCAACCCTTACGCTAAATCAAAATATGCGCATCGGCAGCGACGAAGCCGTAAATATCACCCCCGGCCACCTTATTTTGAAAGACAGCGGAAAGCTCGTCCAAAACAACAGCGGCCTTATAATGTACGGCGCGGGCTCCACAATAGAGCTCCACGGCTCCAACATAACAGTCGCAAGCGGCCAGACGTACATGACAAAATGCCTCGGCCTTACCTCCGAAGCCGAAAAGGGCATTACAGGCGGCACGCTCAAATTCGTAGCCGACAGCGAAGGCATCTCGACATTCGTCTCGGGCTGGGTTGAATATAACAACCCGACGGCGCAAACAGGCTACGCAATCGAGCTCGACTTTACGGACTTCAACCCCGCTGCGGGCGACGGCCTTTACACGTTTAACATTATCACTTCCATCAATAATTGGAGCGGCCGCGAAGCCACGATTATGAATAATTACCTTGCAAGCACAAGCGACCCGACCGGCAACCTTGTAAAGGTAATAAAGGCAAGCGGCGCCGACTCGTACGATTTCTTCGTCACAAACGGCGGCAAGACATTCGGCATAAACTATAACTTTGCAGCCGTTCCCGAACCCGCGGCCTTAGCGGCAGTATTCGGCGCCCTCGCCCTGCTATTCGCCATCCGCCGCAGAAAGTAAAAAACTTTTATCTTAACAAAAAAGCGCCCGAAGCGGGCGCTTTTTTTGCGGCATATTTATCAAACCCTTCCCAAGATTTAGAACCGCCCTGAGAATGCATGTTGCCATCACACCTTTTCTAACATTAACCGCATTGAACTTTGTGCAATAGCTTCTTTGATATTATCCGAGAGAAAAGTAGCTTGATAAAAGTCAAGGCGCGCAAATAAAAAATTTAAAAAAAAGCTTGCATTCAAACCTCGAATCAGTAGATTTAAAAACTTTATAAAACATCGCTCAGGTGGTGAAACTGGTAGACACGTACGTTTGAGGGGCGTATGCCGTAAGGCTTACGGGTTCAAGTCCCGTCCTGAGCACTTTTGCGGGCTTAGCTCAATTGGCAGAGCGCGACCTTGCCAAGGTCGAGGTTGTGAGTTCGAACCTCATAGCCCGCTTTTTTAGGCGATTGATTTTGGCGCATAACTGTGTCGCTTAAAAAAAGACGGCAATGTCGAGTATGTTAAAATACACTCCATCGCCGTCTTTTTTTTGCGCCTTGATTCTTCATCCAAAATCGTTTTATGCGGAGGCTTTTGTGTTTATACTGTGTCGCTTCGGCAAAAAGGGCTCGAAATGAATGTAAATTCTATTTT
>JAGBOM010000021.1 GCA_017633865.1 Opitutales bacterium | reverse complement strand
GTGAAATCTGTTGTCGGTTTTTAGCGGTTTAATGTTCAAGAATCGTAATGATTTTGCTTTGTAAGGGTTGGCCTATTTTTAACCGCGCGCCCTGCTAAAAACGGACGCGGGCGAGGATTGGGAAGTGGTCGGAGGCGAAGCCGACGCGGCCTGCGCGTTCGTTTACGTTGTCGCAGGGGTTTTTCATATCGTCGGGCAGGGCGGAGACGCAATCGGTAATGACGCGCGCCTTCAGGATTTTCATATTTTTGGGGACGAAGATATGGTCGATATGTTCGGAGGTTTTTGCGTGGGCGTTAACCTCTTTATCGGCAAGCATATAGGCGTGGTATGAGAAGTTTGGCCCGTAGAGTTCGGGCGACAGCACAACGTCTTTAAAATTTTTATTTTCCGCGAGGGGCTTAAGGATTGCGGAGGAAACCGGCAGGTTGAAGTCGCCCGTCAAAATGCAGGGCGCGCCGCCCGCGACGGACTCCAGCTTTTTGAGCAGGAGCGCGACGGATTTTTCCTGCGACTCCCGGCTTTGGTGGTCCAAATGGCAGTTGAAGACGAAGAAGATTTTTTTGTCGGGCACGCTTTTAAATTTCGCCCACGAGCAAATGCGCCTGTACGACGCGCCCCAGCCGATTGAGGCTTTTTCGGGCGTGTCTGAAAACCAAAACGTGCCGCTGTCAAGCAGTTGGAATTTTTTGGGGTTGAAGAGGATTGCGGCGTGTTCGCCGGCGGTTTTGCCGTCGTCTCGGCCGACGCCCGTAAAGCTCAAATTGTCGCCCGCCAGAAATTTAACCTGGTGGAAGTAGGCCTCCTGAAGGCCGCAAATGTCGAAGTCGTAATGGTCGATTATAGCCTTTGCGTTCGCCTTGCGCAGCGGCCACGCGTTCGCGTTTTCGTTCGGCGCGTTTCTGATGTTGAATGAGGCGATGTTGAATTCCACAGCGGCGAGTCGGGTTGAAAGCGAGAGCAAAAAGAATGAAAAAAGCGCAAGTATTTTCATAATGTCCAACCCGATATTCGCACAAATTCGCCGCTTGTAAAACTTAAAATTTTGCGGCGTTTTTTAGCGCTTGGGTTTTACGCTTCGGCTTTTGTGTTTTGGGTGGACGCGCCGCGGAAGATTTTTTTATCCGCCCGAATAAAAGAACAGAAGAATTGAGGATGCGGATTTTTGGCTTGATGTTTATATGATTAGTTTTTAACCTAACAACAGGCTATAAAATGATTGCCTGTTAATTTAATGATGCTATAAAAGAAAGAATCGTTGTGAACTGTAAAAAATGCGGGAACGAGCTGCGCGAAGGCGCAAAATTTTGCGGCAAGCGGGGGGCAAAGATTTTACGTTTTGGAAGCGGAAAAATTTTTAAGGCGGCAAGGCTGGTTATCGGATGTGTCGTTTGTGCGGGGTTTTTTGGCGAAGCGTCTTTTGCGGCGTCGGGAATTGCCGGGGCGTTGGGAGGCAAGGAATCCCCTGCGGCGTCTAAATCCGCCGGGAAAGTCGACAGCCAAAATCTTGTAAAAACCGCCCGCGCATATTTTAAAAGCGGAGATGTTGAGAAGGCGGCGGAGCTCTTTCGCCAAGCCGCGGAGCAGGGCGACGCCGATGCTCAAAACATGTTGGGAAGGATTTACAGATCGGGTTGGGGCGTGCCTCAAGATTATAACGAGGCTGTAAAATGGTATCGCTTGGCGGCAGAGCAGGGGCATGCGGCGGCGCAATTTAATTTGGGATGGTGCTACTTCGAGGGCAAAGGTGTTCCGCAAGATTATAAAGAGGCAGTAAAGTGGTACATCTTGTCGGCGAAGCAGGGCGACGCGTGGGCGCAATCCGATTTGGGCTTGTGCTACATAGCAGGTTTGGGGGTGCCGCAAAATTATAGCGAGGCTGTAAAGTGGTATCGCTTGGCGGCGGCCCATGGGAATGCGGAGGCTCAATATGTATTGGGCATTTGTTATGCGGAGGGCAATGGGGTTGAGAAAAATCCGCAGGAGGCGAAAAAATGGTTTAGCAAGGCCGCGGAGCAGGGGCATGAGGGCGCGAAGAAGCGTTTAAATAAAATGCGTTAAAATGCCGACAGGGGAGAGTTTGAATAAAAAACCCGATTTATGACGAGCCTTTAAACGCTTGCGGCGGAAAGTCTTTCCATCGCGAAAGTGCGACGGGAGCGTGTTCAACGTTGAACAACGAAAAATTTTCCGCGGTCTGCGCGGGTTTATATATAATCGTCGGCATCAAAAGGCAAAACACTTAAAGCAACAACAATCATTTAAAAAAAGGAGTTATAATTTATGAAAAAGCTATACATGGCCGTTCTTATATTGGCGCTATTCTTCAGCGGGTACTATGTTTTCGACAGACTGGGCCGCGATTCCGCGGTAAGCGATTCCGCGGTAAGCGAAATAACCGAGCCCGTTCTTGAAAAAGACTTGATTTTGGTGGAGGACTTTGTCGACGGGATTGACCGAATTTTCAACCAGTACATAGAGCGGCTCCCCGGCGCGGTAGAGGACAGGCCAACATGGTCTATAATTTTCGCAAGCAAAGAGAAAGCCGCGCAAAAAATGAGCGAGCATTTTAACAGGGAGGTTTTCTCCGAGGGAAAGGGGGGGCTTACTTGGGCGCAGCTTATCAACGATTATCAATACGGCATAGAGGCGCATAAAAACGAAATGCTTATGCAGGCGGGCGCCCTGCTGGCGGCGGACTCTAAAATCGAAAATGTGGAGCTCGAAAAATTAAAAAGCCGCCTGCAAGCCGCGATTGACGATTGCGTAAGGCAAAATACGAAGGACATTGTCGCGTCCGCAGTTTTGGGTATTGCCGCCGAGGAGATTACAAGAATTCTCGTAACGAGAGGCATTGCCGCCACATGCACCGCCACATTCGCCGCGGCGGGAGGCTCATCCGGCACGCTTGCGGGGCCCGTCGGGACCTTCGCAGGGCTTGCGATAGGATTTACCGCGGGGTGGGTAGCGGATTATTTTCTGGAAAAAAAGCAGAATGAGGATTTGACGGCGAATTTTAAGGCCGCGCTTGAAAAAGCAAGGGACGATTTGAAGGCGAAGTACAAAGAGGAGTTGACTCGGGACGTAAAAGCCCTGAATAAAAATTATAAAATGCAATTGGGAAAGGTATTGTAAAAATGAATATGAAAAAAATTTTTCTGTGCGCGTGGGTGTCGGCGTTTTGCGTGTTCGGCTTTTCGGCGGCGGCAAACGCCCAGGCAAGCCTCGTCTCAAAGGGGGCGAAGGAAATCGTAAAAATTTGCTCCAAAAAGACGGGCAAAGAGCTTGCCAAAATCGGCGGCGAAAAAGCCGTGAGGGAGTCGCTCGAAAAAATCGCGAAAGAGACTTCGGAGGAGTCCGTGGAAAAGGTTGTGGGCTATGTGAACCGCCACGGAATAAGCGCGCTGAAGGCCATCGAAACGTCGCCGAAAAACGTCTTGAAGGCGCTGGACGGCTGCCCCGAAATCTTCCAAAAAAATCTGTTGAGCGCGGTGGCTAAAAAATCCCCCGCGGAGATCTCCGCCGTTGTGGAGAAGGCGGGGACAAACGCCCTGGTTCTGGAGGCCAAATACCCGTCGATAGGCTTTAAGTCGGCGGAGCTTGGCGGGGATTTTGTAAACGTCATGAACGGCTTGCCCAAGGAGGACGCGCTGATTGTGGCTAAAAATTTGAAGGGGCTTGCCGCCGTAAACAAAGCCGACCCCCGCCAATTTTCGTCAAAGATTTTGCCCGCGCTGTCTTCGGGCGCGAAAAAAACGGTCGAGACTTTGGAGAGGAACCCGAAGGTTTTGTTGGCGGGAACCGCGCTCGCCGCATGGCTGCGCTCAAAAGACGAGCTGGGGGCGCCTGTGAGGACCGCGCTTTATGTTGTGGGCGGAATCTTGGCAGTTTTCGCGGGCGCTTATTTAGGCATAAAGCTTTTATTCCTTTACCGAAGGGAAAAAAGCAAATTCGGTAATGCCGCTAAAAACGCCTGAACGCGGCAGGCGTTAGCGCAAGCGGCGTATGCGCAAAAACGGATTCGCGGTTTTTGCTTGATTTAACGGGCGGGGCGGAGCATGATTTTAAAAAAATCTTTCCGATTGCTTAATCGACAAACAAACAAAAACAAAAAAATATATGAAAAAGCAAATGATTCTATTGGGCGCAATCGCGGGAGCTGCCCTGCTTTCCGGGTGCGCGACGACAATCCCCCAGGGCACTTTCTATACCGACGTAAAAGTTCCCGTCGCGGCTACGTCGAGCACCGCCGCCAACCTCAAGACCGGCGTCTCATCCTGCAAGAGCTATTGCGGCGTTGTAACCATTGGCGACGCGAGCATCGAGGCCGCCAAGAAGAACGGCGGCATAAAAAAAGTCGTTTCCGTCGACTGGAAGGCCAAGAGCATATTGGGGCTTGTGGGGCAGTATGAGTGCATAGTTAAGGGCGAGTGATATTTTATTTAGGCGATTGCTTTTTTGGCTTCGCGCTTTTGGCGAACAACTGTGTCGCTTCGTCAAAAAAGCTTGGAATGAATTTTTAATTCTATTCCAAGCTTTTTTATTCCTTGCTCCTTGTTCTTCATCCAAAATCGCTCGCCAAAATCAACGAACTCACAACGTTTGAATTTGTTTTTGGCGAACACAAAAGTTGCGAAGCAAGCTTTGACTCACGTTTGCATTTTCAAAACAAACGAACTCTGAACGGTTTTATTTCTCTTTTTTTATTAGGCTATTTTTTTCGTTCAAATCAAGCTATTGCGAGGCAATGGCTTGTTCGGGATTATCCTATTAAAAAATAGTCTTGCAAAAAATAAAGTTGACGCATAGCGGCTTGCGGTATTTTATATCTTTAAATGCTGTTTCAATTTTAATTAAAAAAAGGAAAGACCATGAAAAGAAGAGAATTCGTAAAAACCGCCGTTGCGGCGACTGCGGCCGCGGCTGTGGCTAAACCCTTAATGGCGGCTGTCCCCGCGGGCAAGCCTCTGGATTTGGTCGCGGTATATGGCGGCGAGCCTGTCGAGATGTTCCGCAAGGGCATAGCGGCGATGGGCGGAATGTCGAGGTTTGTGAAGAAGGGGCAGACGGTTGTCGTAAAGCCCAACATCGGCTGGGACAGGAAGCCCGAGTTCGGCTCGAACGCGAATCCCGAGCTTGTCGGCGAAATAGTAAAGCAATGCTTTAAGTTCGGCGCGAAGGAGGTTTTGTGTTTCGACCACACCTGCCACAGGCCGGAGGACTGCTACAAAAATTCCGGCATTGCCGAAGCCGTCAAGGCTGCGGGCGGCACTATGGTTGACGGCAACTCATCGAACATGTACATAGACCAGGATTTGCCCAAGGGCGTCTCCCTCAAAAAGGCGAAGGTTCACAAGCTTGCCGCGAACGCCGACGTATTCATAAACGTTCCCGTTTTAAAGCACCACGGCGGCGCGAAAATCACCTGCGCGATGAAGAACTACATGGGCTGCGTCGAAGACCGCCAATTTTGGCACCGCAACGACCTGCCCCAGTGCATAGCGGACTTTTCGACCTATCAGAAAACGACGCTCACTGTTGTGGACGCCTACCGCGTAATGCTTGAGCACGGCCCGCAGGGCAAAGACCCGAAGTTCGCGCCCGTTGCGAAGTATCAGGTTATTTCGACAGACATTGTCGCCGCGGACGCCGCCGCAATCGGAATTTTCGCGACGGTCGCAAAGCAGTACGGCATGGGCAAGCCCTACACTGTCGACGAAATCCCCTATGTCGGCCTTGCCGAAAAGCTTGGCGTGGGCACGGCGGATTTGTCGAAGCTAAACGTGAAGAAAATCTCGATGGCGTAGCTTTTGGGCTTTCGCCGCGAGGCAATAGGCGATTCAAAAATCCGCGCGAGCGCGCGCGGATTTTTTTGGGGGAAAGGGATTTTTGTGCTTTTTTAGGAGGGTTCTTATTATGAAAATGTTGAGGCGGTTCAGGATGCTTTTTGCCGTTTTGTTTTTTGCGGCGATAAGCCTGCAGTTTTTCGACATATACCATAATTTGCCGGATTTTTACCTCGAAAATTCCCCGGCGCGCGTACAGTTTATGCCGTCGCTATTAAAATTTTTTGCGGGGTTCGGGCTTGCGTCGGCGTGGGCGTTTTTGGCGTTTGCGGGCATGGCGCTGATTGTCGGCAGGGCGTATTGCTCCTTCATTTGCCCGCTTGGAATTTTGATGGACATTCTGCGCAAGTTGGCGAAGTTCCCGGCGGAAAGTTCTCTTCTTAAAAAAACGGCGCTCGGCAAATTCTGCGCGAAAAAATTTCCGAATTTAAGGTATTCAAGGGGGCTGACGGCCTTGAGGTTTTCGTTTTTTGCGCTTGCGGCGGCTTTTATCGCCTTGGGGCTTGGGGGGCTTTTGGGGCTGATAGACCCGTATTCGCTTTACGGCAAAATAATGGGCGGCGCGTTTATCACGACGAGCTCGGCCGCGAATTTTGCGGGCGCGAAGCTCGCCGACATGGGCTATTACGGAATGCCCGCCGCGGGCAGGGCGGCGGCGAGCCTGCCGGCTTTCGGGTTTTCGATTTTTCTTTTAGTATTGTTTGCGGCGCTAAGCGCGAAGAAGGGGAGGCTCTTTTGCAACACGCTTTGCCCAGTGGGCGCGGCTTTGGGCGGACTCGCGAAATTTTCCCTTTTCAGGCTTGGGCTCGACAAGGCTTCGTGCGTTTCCTGCGGCAAGTGCGAGAGGGCGTGCAAGGCGATGTGCGTAAATTCAAGGCAAAAGACTTTGGATTTTTCCCGCTGCGTTTTGTGCTTTAACTGCGCGGCGGGCTGCCCGAAGTCGTCAATCCGCTTTTCGCTCAATCCGATTTACAAGAAGATTTTTTTTAAAGAAGCCGAAAAAAGCGGGGGCGAAAGCATTACGCGGCGCGAGTTTATGGCGGTTTCAGCTCTTGCCGCCGCCGCGGGCTGCGGGTTTTCCAAAGCCGACGAGGAGCTCGCGCAAATGCACAGCCTGAAGGTTTTGGAGGGAGCCTCCGAATACAGAATCGCGGGCGGCAGGGCGGACAAGCGCCTGTCTTCGCCCCCGGGCTCGAAAAGCGTGGAGAATTTTCTGTCGCGCTGCACGGCATGCCAAAGGTGTGTGTCGGCGTGCAAAAGCCAGGTTTTGAAGGCGTCGATAACCCAGTGGGGGCTTAAGGGCTTTATGCAGCCCTTCATGGATTTCAAGTCGGGGTTCTGCCTGCCGTACTGCAACGACTGCTCCAAAGTTTGCCCGACGGGCGCGATAGGGTTCATCGACCCGCAGGAAAAGATG
>JAGBOM010000179.1 GCA_017633865.1 Opitutales bacterium | reverse complement strand
TGGTTGCGGTCGCGCTTCACCATGTTTTGCATGCGGTCGACGCACTGGGCGTCGTATGTGCCGCTGTCGCCCGGGACGTGGTTCCAAAGGCTGTGGCTTTCGAGGTTGTTTTCGTCCAGAACAAAAATGCCCAGGCGGTTGCAAAGCATATAGAACTCTTCGGGGTTCGGATAGTGCGAGGTGCGGATTGCGTTAATATTAAAATTCTTGATTAGGAGCAGGTCGCTTTTAAGCGTTTGAAAATCGACCGCGCTGCCCTTTTCGGGGGCGTAGTTGTGGCGGTTTACGCCCTTGATTTTAAGAGGCGAGCCGTTCCAAACAAGCCTGAGCTTTTCGTCTAAATAAAACGTCCTGAACCCCGCGTCGATTTTCGCGGTCTCCAAAATTTGCCCGCCCCGCTTTAAGACGAATACCGCCTGGTACAGATTCGGCTTGTCCGCCGACCACGCGAAAACCTCCCCCTTTTTGAACGACAAATTAAAATCGGCCTCAAGGTTGCGGACATCGGCGGAGGCCGTCTTTATAACCTTGCCCTTCGAGTCCGTAAAATAAAGCTCCGCCGAAACGTTGCCCGCGGCGGGTACATCGCTTTTTACAAACAGCTTTGCGGCGTACTTAAAGTTTTCGCCGTCCAAAACAGCGTCCGAAACAATGTCGGCAACGCGGATTTTCGGGCGCTCCGCAAGAACGACGTCGCGTATTACGCCCATGACGTGCGGCATGTCCTGAATCTCGGTGTAGGAGCCCGTCGTGAATTTGAAAACCTGCAAGACTACCGTATTTTTGCCCTTTTTTAGGAAGGCGGAAATGTCGAACTCGGCGGGCGTAAAAGAGTCCTCCGAATAGCCCGCGAACTTGCCGTTTACAAAAATCTTCACGCCGGACTTCGCCGCGCCGACCCGGAAGATGTAGGCTTTGTCCGCGGAAAAATCGTCCAAGTAAAAATCCTTGCGGTAAAGCCCGCCGCAGCGGTGAAGCTCCGGTATGCGGGGGCGCAAAACGCCCTCGGACGGGTTTGCGGATTTTACGTCCTCAAACTCCTTAAAATACTTGCCGCTTTCGTCGAACGAAAAGTCCGCCAAGATGTTCGTGTAGTAAATCTTGCCGACTCCGCGAGTCTGCCAAGTGTCGGGAAGCCCGACGCTCTCCCACTTGGAGGCGTCGAAATTAGGCTCGAAAAATTCGGGATGAACTTCGCTCGGCTTTTCAAAATAAAAGAAGCGCCAGCCGCCGTTCATAAGGCGGTACGGGCGCGCCGAATAAATCGCGCCAACGCCGTCTATCGAAATCGGCTTTAGCGCGTCCTCCAAAGACTCGCCCAAAACGAAAAACGCCCGCGCAGGCTCCTTGTTTATCCTAAAAATCGAGACGTCGTCCCACTGATAGGTTTTTGAAATCTCGTAGCGGGCGTCCGCGCCGATTTCCTGCGCGAAAACGCCCAAAACGGACAATATCAATACTGCGTTTAAATAAAACAATTTCCCCTTCATATATAACAATTAGTTAATGTTCACCCAAATAAATAAACCACCCTCCCCAAAAAAATCAACCCCAAACAAGGGCGGAGGCTACGCCCTTGTTTATGCGATTGCTTTTGGCGCGGAAGTTCGTTGCTTCGTCAAAAAAAGCTTGGAATGAATGCAAATTCCATTCCAAGTTTTTTTGTTCCCCGGCCTGCTTCCGCATCCAAAATCGCCCGCCAAAATTTAACGAACTCTAAACGGTTTTTCTTTTTTAATTAGACTATTTTTTTATTCGGATTTTTTCTGAAGGAGCTATTAAACGAAGTTTAATGCGTCTTTTGGAAAGAGGCGCGGGGCTCCGCGCCGAAG
>JAGBOM010000178.1 GCA_017633865.1 Opitutales bacterium | reverse complement strand
CGGCTTTTGGCGCGCGCATTTTGAGGCTCCGCCAGAGCGACTCGAAATCGTCCGCGATTTTTGCCGCCTCCGCCTCGGGGTCTTCCGAGAAAGCCTTTAAGGGGGCGTCGCGGTAATTCGCGGCGATAATAACCGCGTCGGGGCTGAAATCGGCGAGCCAGGAATTCGGGTTTAGGATGTCTTGTTTCCAGTTGCCGAAGCCGCCGCTCCGCGCCTCCGCGTTAATATCGCATGCGGCGAAAAAGTATCCGAGAAGGGGCTCCAAAAAATTTGTCGACGACGACGATAGCAGGGCGATTTTCGCCTTTTTTAGGCCGAGCGAATTTTGGGAGTCCGCCCCGATTATTTTCGCCGCGGTTTTGGAAAGCTTGAGCGCGAAGTTGTAGTCGGAAACGGCGCGGGGCTTTTGGAGCTTTAATTCTTGAAGCGCGGCGCAAACATCGCCGCGGGCCAAAAGCTCTTTGGCTTTTTTTATAGGGCTTTCCGCGTTTTTTAAATTGTTAGCCTGCATCGTTTTGCTATGAAATTTTTTTAAGCAAATCGGAAACGGAGCGGGTGTTCGCGACTTCCGAAGTCGTAAACTTTACCCCGAATTCCGACTCCACTGCGAGGATGATTTGAACCATCGCGACGGAGTCCCAGCCCTCGCAGTCTTTTTGGGAGAAGCTTTCGGTAATTTCGAGATTTTCGTCGTCCAAAATATCGCGGAAAATGTTTTGAAGCTTTTTGAGATTTTCGTCCATGGCAAGTGTTCGGCTTTTTGCGTTAAACTTTTAGGGGAAGCTCTCCCGAACCGCTTTCGACGAGCTCGAAAAGGTTTTTTTGAGAGTCCATAACCCACGCGATTTTTCTGTCTTTAAACGCGGCGGCGGCCACGGGCTCGCATAAAATAAGAAAACCTTTTTCCCTAAAATTTTTGAGGTCTGCTGAAATGTCGTCCGTCTGGAAGCAGAGGTGGTGGAGCTTTTCGCCGGTTTTTAGGGCTCGCGCGAGCTTGCTGTTTTCGCCAAGAGGGGCGGCGAGCTCCAAGAAAGAGTCTGTCTGCGGAAGCTTCAAAAACATGACCTTCGCCGTTTGGACGCTGTCCTCGATTTCGCCCGACACAATTTCGTAGCCGCAAACCCCGCGCAGGCGTTCCGCCTCGGCGCGCAGGTCTTTTGCAAGCATTCCTATGTGGTGGAGCAACATGTTAAAATTGGGTTGAGGCCTTTGCGGGGGTTGCCGAACCAGGCGCGAATTTCATCGAAAATGTCCCCCATGTAAGGCCGACGCCGAACGCCGACAAGAGCAGCCTGCCGCCGCCGGCGAGCTTCCCTTCGCGCAGGGCTTCGGCTAGCAAAACGGGGCTTGAGGCCGCGCTGAGGTTGCCGATTTTTTCCATGAAGAAAAATCTGCGCTCTTCGGGAACGCCGAGGGCGCCGTAAATTTGGTCGAGCATCATTTTGTTCGCCTGGTGCAGCAAAACCAAATCGTAGGAGGCGATGTCCGCCTTGTTTTTTGCGAGGGCTTTCTTGATAGCCCCGGGGATTGTCGAAATCGAAAAATGGAAAACCGCCGCGCCGTCCATTTGAATGGATGCGTTTGTGGTGGTTATGCCGCTTTCGTCGGTCTTTTCCTCGAAAGACGAGGGCGAAAGGGGGCTGCGCATGCCGCCGTCGGGCACAATCAGGTATTTCCAGCCGGAGCTGTCGGCGCCAAAATCGGCGAACTCGAAGCCGGAGCCGTCCTCGGAGGCGCAAATTACAAAGCTTGCCGCGCCGTCGCCGTGCAGGGGCGCGAGCCCCCTGTCCTTCGGATAAATAAGGCGGGTGATTGTCTCCGCGGCGATTAAAAGGATTTTTTTGCACTGCCCCGAGGCGATTAGCCCGTTTGCGACGCCCATGGCGTAGGGAAAGGCCGCGCAGCCCAGCGGCAGGTCGAACGCGCCGCAGGTTTGGGGGAGTCCGAGTTTTTCGTGTATTATGAACGCGGAGGCGGGCAGGATATAGTCGCGCGTTTGCGAGGCGAAAATGAGCATGTCGAAATCGTCCGCGGGAATATTCAAATCTTCGAGCATTCTTTTTGCGCATTCCGCGCCCAAATCTACGGATGTCGCGCCCTTCGGGGCGACGCGCCTTTCGTATATTCCGCTAAGTTTGGAGATGCCCGCGACTTTTTTCGGCGGGAAGCGCTCCGACAGCGTTTCGTTCGTCAGCCTGCCCTCCGGCAAAACGTAGTGCGAAGCCGTTATTTTAGCTCTCAAATCCATATACTACACGAAAATTCTATCCGAAATTTGCCTATTGATGTCAATGCTTTTATTGTATTTTGAATCGGCTCAATTTGCAAAAAAACTTTACAATTTTTCGATAATTGCGAATAATGACTATTATGGAAAATTTTATAAAAGGTTTGAAGGAGAATATAGACGCGCTGGAAAACGCCGAAATACGCCCCGACACAAATCTTGCGTCCGCGGCGGGCTGGGATTCTCTCGCGGCGCTTTCCGCAATGGCGTTTATCGCCTCCGAATACGGCGTGAACCTTACCGCGCGCGAGATTTCCGCCGCGGCAACTCCCGAAAAAATCTTCGAGATAATACAGTCTAAAAAATAATCGATATGGACGCGGCTTTTTCCTTAAAAGACAAAACGATTCTCGTAAGCGGCGCGACTTCGGGCATAGGCAGGGAGTGCGCGCTGTATTTCGCCCAAGCCGGAGCGAAGGTTGTGGCGGCGGGAAGAAGCGCCGAAAAGCTCGACGAATTGAAGGCGGAAATTTCGGGCGGCGGCCACTGCTTTATTCAGGCGGATTTGGGCGAGGTTTGCGAAATCGAAAGCCTCGCAAATTCAATCCCGCAGCTCGACGGCTTTATTCACTGCGCGGGCGCGGATATGCGAATGCCGATAAAATTTTCAGACAGAGCCGCCGAGCGCAAAATCTTTGAGGTAAACTATTTCTCGGCGGTCGAAATCGTCCGCGCGATTGTTAAAAGCCGCAAAATGGCGCGGGGCGGGGCCATTGTTTTTATGTCGAGCGTAAGCGCGAATTTCGCGAACGCGGGGCATTTCGCCTACGGCAATTCAAAGGCGGCGCTTTCCGCCCTCGCGCGGGAAATGGCGGTGGAGCTGGCTCCCAGAAAAATCAGGGTAAACTCGATTTCGGCGGGGCTTGTCGAAACTCCGATGACGAAGGCTTTTTTGGAGTCCGATTCCCCCGAGCTCGAGGCCGACAGAAAAAAATATTTGCTCGGCTACGGGAAGGCGGCGGACGTGGCTCGGCTTGCGCTGTTTCTGCTTTCAGACGCCTCCGCGTGGATGACCGGCGGCGACATAACAATAGACGGGGGCTACTCCTGCCAAAAATAGCGCAAATGAAAAAGAATATTGTAATCGTGGGGGCGGGCGGCTTTGGCCGCGAGGTTTACAACTACGTTTTGGACTGCGTAAAAAACGGCGCCGACTGGCAAATAAAAGGCTTTATCGACGACAATTTAAGCGCCCTGAACAATTACGACTACCCGCAAAAAGTAATATCCTCGATTAAGGACTACGCCCCCGCCGAGGGCGACGCCTTCATTTGCGCGATAGGCCTGCCCGAGCCCAAAATCGAGTTTGTGAATATGCTTCTTGCGCGCGGGGCGAAATTCGAAACCCTCATACACCCGACGGCCTACATCGGCAAAAACGTAAAAATCGGGGCGGGGACGGTAGTCTGCCCCGGCGTAAAGCTTACCTGCGACGCCGAAATCGGGGACTACGCCATGCTTAACTGCAATGCTGTCTGCGGGCACGATTCGCGCGTCGGAGCGTTTGCGGTTGTAAGCTCGTTTTGCGACATTACGGGTTTTTGCGAGGTGGGCGAGGGCGCGTTTTTGGCCTCTAGAGTTTCGATGCGACCAAGCGCTAAAGTCGGCAAACGCGCCCGCGTGGGCATAGGCTCGTGCGTAATTATGAACATAAAAGACGGCGTTTCAGCCTTCGGCAATCCTGCGGTAAAGATATAGCGATTTTTTGGCTGGAGCTTTTAGTCGATGTGTTTTTTCGCTCGCGGTTTTCCCTCCTCCTTAAAAAAGCCGCGCGAAAGCATGCTTTTGAGCGTTTAACGCGCGGCGTTTTTTTGTAAAAATATAATTTTTACATGAAATTTTACGCGGGTGCATCCCGCAAAATTTACGGAGTTTTTTTTGGGGGGAGGGATCTCTTTGTAAAAGTATAATTTACTTGCAAAAATGCATGAATTCGGGCTTAATTTTTCTTAAATTATGAAAAAAAATGCACTCATTACAGGCATTACGGGGCAGGACGGTTCGTATTTGGCGGAGCTGCTGCTTTCAAAGGGATATACGGTTCACGGCATAATCCGCCGCGCAAGCTCTTTTAACACGCAGCGCATAGACCATCTATACAACGACGAAAGCCTTAAGGGCAGATTCTTCCTTCATCACGGCGACTTGACCGACTCGTCGAACCTAAATCGCATTTTGGAAAAAACCGCCCCCGATGAAATCTACAATCTCGGCGCGCAAAGCCATGTCAAGGTTTCGTTCGACGTTCCCGAATACACAGCCGACGTCGACGCGGTTGCGACTCTCCGATTTTTGGACGCGATAAAGGAGGCGGGTCTGGTCGGCAAAACCAGATTCTATCAGGCGTCGACCTCCGAGCTTTTCGGCAAGGTTCAGGAAACCCCGCAGAGGGAAACGACTCCGTTTTATCCGCGCAGCCCCTATGCGGTGGCGAAGCTGTACGCGTACTGGATTGTAGTAAACTACCGCGAAGCCTACAATATTTTCGCCTCGAACGGCATTTTGTTCAACCACGAATCCGAGCGCCGCGGCGAAACTTTCGTGACCCGCAAAATCACCCGCGCGGCGGGCAGAATAAAGCTCGGCCTGCAGAAGACTCTCGTTTTGGGCAATATGGACTCCAAGCGCGACTGGGGCTACGCGCCCGAATACGTTGAGGGCATGTGGCGAATCCTTCAGGCGGAGAAGCCGGGGGAATACGTTTTGGCGACGAACGAAACCCACACTGTTCGCGAATTTGTCGAGCTTTCGTTCGCAAGGCTCGGCATGGACATCGAATGGCAGGGCAAGGCCGAAAACGAAAAGGGCTTATGCCGCCAGACGGGCAATGTGGTGGTGGAAGTTTCCCCGCAGTATTACCGCCCGACGGAGGTCGATTTGCTTTTGGGCGACCCCTCAAAGGCAAAGCGCGAGCTGGGCTGGGCTCCGAAAACGACGTTTAAAAAGCTTGTCGAAATCATGACCGACGCTGACTTCGCCTTGGCAAAGAAAGAGGCGGCAAAATAATGAATCCGTCCGATAAAATCTACGTCGCGGGCCATTCGGGAATGGTGGGCTCGGCGATCGTTAGGGCGCTGAAGGCCAACGGCTTCGATAATTTTGTTTTGCGTTCCCACAAGGAGCTCGACCTCACAAACCAGGCGCAAACCGAGGCTTTTTTCGAGGCGGAAAATCCCGGCGTCGCGGTTATCGCGGCGGCGAAGGTGGGCGGCATTTACGCGAACAACACCTATCCCGCGGATTTTATCGAAATCAATTTGGCGATCGCCCTAAATACGATACGCGCGGCGTACAAAGCGGGCGTAAAGCGCCTGCTTTATTTGGGCAGCACCTGCATTTATCCGAGAATGGCTCCGCAGCCCATTCCCGAAAGCGCGCTGCTTACAAGCGAACTAGAAAAGACCAACGAGGCCTACGCCATAGCGAAAATCGCGGGGCTTAAGCTTTGCGAATATTTTAGAAAGCAGCACGGCGTCTGCTACCACAGCGGCATGCCCACAAACCTTTACGGCCCGGGCGACAACTACCACGAGAAGAACTCGCATGTCCTTCCCGCGCTCATACGGCGCTTTCACGAGGCCGCGCAAAATAATCTGCCCGAAGTCGTCTTGTGGGGAACGGGCGCGCCGCTTCGCGAATTTTTGCATGTCGACGACCTTGCCGACGCGTGCGTGCATCTTCTTGAAATGCCGAACCCGCCCGACCTCGTAAACCTCGGCAGCGGCG
>JAGBOM010000177.1 GCA_017633865.1 Opitutales bacterium | reverse complement strand
CGCCCCTATTTTGCGGCAGCCTTATAAAGACAATGTTTTCGTTTTGGCGGGCTTTTTGGGCGATTATCTCCGGAGTTTTGTCCGTCGAGCAGTCGTCAACGCAGATAATTTGGACGCCCGGCAGGGTCTGGGCAAGCAGGCTGTCGAGAGTGGCGCCTATATAGCTTTCGCAATTATAAGTTGGAACGATTACCGATACTTTCGGCTTCATTTTTTTAAATTCCTTCTCACTTTTATGCCAAGCCCGAATATCGTTATAATCTTATACTTTAAATCCCATGAATTTTTTGCCGAAAATATTTTCTCGGCGAAAGTCAGGTTCGGACGGTTTTCATAAATGCTCTTTATGCGGAGGGAATTGCGGAATTTTTTTAGCAGGCCGCGCTCGATTATAAAGTCCCGGCTTGTTTGCCATATTTTTTGGCGCGCGTCTTTTGGGGAAAAGCGGACGGCCAGATTATAGTAGCTCAAGAATAATTTTGGGAATAACCCGCTGTATTTACGGACAGCCGAAATCCTGTCCAAAAAATCGTACAGCCTAAACATAATAAAGATGTGGTCTATCGCGGTGCGCCCGTCTTCAAAGGTTTTCGACATGATGCTGCCCTTGCGCCTATAATAGAAATAAAGCGGGCGCTTTAAGAAAAACATATTTTTTGACGCCGCCAAATAAGCCATCGTGAAATACAAATCCTCATACAGCAAGCCTTCGGGGAAGGAAATTTGATATTCGTCTATTATGGATTTTTTGAAAATCTTGTTTGTGCAGTGCGCGTCGATTTTGTGGAACAAACCCTCCGAAACGCGGCGCATGCCGGAATATTTTAAGGCAAAATATTTTTCATCCGCCTTTTTCAATTCGTCGGTCGCTGGGATATCGTAGCGCACCTCCGCCTGGGCGGCGGCCAAATCCGCGCCGCTTGAAAGCATAGCCTCGTACATCTGCCGGAACATGTCCTCATGGTATTGGTCGTCGCCGTCGCAAAACATTATGAACTCCGCAGACGCATGCTTAAGCCCCTCGTTGCGGGCGCAAGCGACGCCCCTATTTTGCGGCAGCCTTATAAAGACAATGTTTTCGTTTTGGCGGGCTTTTTGGGCGATTATCTCCGGAGTTTTGTCCGTCGAGCAGTCGTCAACGCAGATAATTTGGACGCCCTGCAGGGTCTGGGCAAGCAGGCTGCCCAAAGTGGCGCCTATATAGCTTTCGCAATTATAAGCTGGAACAATTACCGATACTTTTGCGCGGTCCATCGCGATTACAATTTTAGGGTTAAAGCCCTTTCCACAGCCTTGTCCATATCGTAATACTTGTAGTCGCCCAGGCGGCCGAAGAAGCGCAGGTTGCCTATTTTCTCCGCCTCGCCAAGGTATTTTGCGTGCAGTGCGCGGTTTTCGTCGCTTTGAATCGGATAGTATCTGTCGTTCTTCCCGGGCTCAAAGCTCTGAGGATATTCGAACATCACGCTGGTGCGCGCCGATTTTTCGTTAAGGTAGTATTTAAATTCGTGGATCCGCGTGAAGTCGTAATTGCACGGGTAATTCACTACGCTGTTTTTTTGGAAATACTCCATGTCGAGCGAGCGGTGCTCGAACCTCAGGCTGCGGTAGGGAAGCACCCCGAATTTGTAGCCGAAAAACTCGTCAATGCTTCCGGTATGGTAAACCGCCTTGTATTTAGCGCATTCGCCTACCCCGCCGAAATCCTCGCCCGGGCGGACTTCGATGTTTTTAGAGTCGAGCATATTTTCGACAAGATTCGTGTAGCCCTTGAGGGGGATTCCCTGGTAAGCGTCCCTAAAATAGCGGCAGTCCGTGCCGATCACAACGGGAACCCTCGCGGTTACGCCGGAGTCGACGCTGTCGAGCCCCCACTGCTTTTTCGTGTATTCGAGAAATACTTTTTCGTAGATGTATTCCGCCAGAAATTTAAGGTCGGGATCGTTTTGTTTTTGGAATTCGCAGATCGGGATTCTCGAATTGTACGGGAAAATTTCCAAAAGCTTTTTTTCAAGCCTCTCCGCGAGCGACGCGGGGAAAACCTTTTTGATTGTGTTTAAATTAAAGGGAATGAACGCCTCCGTTCCGTCTATAAGCGCGAGAACCCTGTGCATGTACGCGTTGAAATCCGCAAAGCGGCGGACGAACCTCCAAACTTCGGCGTTCGATGCGTGGAAGATGTGCGAGCCGTATTTGTGGACAGTAATGCCGTTTTCGTCCTTATAATCAAACGCGCTGCCTGCAACGTGCGGAAGCCGGTCTATTATCGCGACTTTTTCGCCGAGGTCTGCAAGGCGGCGGGCAAGCGCGGCTCCGGACAAGCCCGCGCCCACTATTAAATTTATGTTTTTCATCGAACGCGAACCTTTATGCTTTTAAAAATCCTGCTAAACGCGAACTTTATTTTTTCCGAAACGAAAAATACAAGCGGCGCGTTTTTCAGCAGCTTAAACTTTGCCTTCGGCTTGTAGTATGGGCTTTTCTCAATGTTCAAGCCGGATATCCTCCGGAAATAATCCGTCGAGGCGGCAGCCAGCCTTTTGAAATCGGCGGGCATTGCCATGCGGTAGGCGAATTTAAAATATCCCATTTCGCGGTGGAAGAGATTCGCGAAAATGTCCGGATTCTTGCAGCCCGCCGACTCAAGCCAATTATGCGTTTGCGAAATTATCGCCTCCGGCACATGCGGCGATTTCAATTTTTGGTAATGTAGCAATGTTGCAACCCGCCAGTGGTAGTACGCCTTGTTCGCATAGGCGATGCGCCGCGCCGAATAAAGGGTTTGGATTTGGAAGAGGTTGTCCTCCCACGTCCTGAACGGATTTGTCTGGAACTCGATTTTGTTTTCGCGCAAAAAGCTTGTTTTGTAAAGGCATGTCCAAATGCTCGGGTGGAAGCGCAAAAGCTCGGGATGCTCCGCCAAAGTGAAAGCCGCGTCCTCTTCTATGCCGGCCCCGCAAATTTTTTCGCGGCGGCGGATTTTCGGCAAATGCAAAAATTCAAAATATCTCGATTTTACAATGTCGGCGTTCGTTTTCTCCGCGCGCGCGTACAAATCCGCAAACATGCCCTGGTCGATATAGTCGTCCGGCTCGATTACGGATATATACTCGCCGCGCGCATGCTCCAAGCCAAAGTTGCAGGCGGAAGCGTACCCCCCGTTTTGCTTGTGAAAAACTTTTATTTGCGGATATTTTTCGGCGTATTCATCGGCGATTTTGCCGCTGTCGTCCGGCGAGCCGTCGTCGATTGCCAAAACCTCGAAGCCGTCAAAAGACTGGGCGACTACGCTGTCAAGGCACTCGCGCAAAAACGCCTCCACATTGTAAATTGGAACGATGACGGATATTTTAACCATTTGCCTTTTTGAAAAAAACGGGAATCGCGCCGAGCAAAAGCCACTGCTCGCGCTTTTTTTGCATATCCACCCGAATCTTTAAAAGCGGAAAATCGAAAAAAGAATACACCTTTTTGGTGACGACTTTTTCCCTCTGCGGAATTTTTATCCCGCGCGAAAGCATTTCCGCCACAGCCGAGCTTCTAATCTTAAAGCGCTGGCGTTGTTTTTCGGGGCTCGCATTCGCGTGCGATATGCTGTCGGAGCGCTTCACAAAATAATACACGGCGCCGCCGGCTGTCGCCAATGTTTTTGCGGCCAAAAGCGTTTTTACGCAAAAGCGGACGTCGTCGCACCACGCGCAGCCGGTTTCAAACAGAATGTTGTTTTCGCGAATCAGCCGCGTCCTGTACATTTTGTTGGTGACATTGTAATTCGGGGGGCATTTCGCGGCGCGGAAAATCCCCGAAGGGTCAGAATATTTTTTGACGCCCGAATACTTCACCCTGAATTTTCGGGACGAGCCCCTGAGCCGAATATGCGTAGCGGCCGCGACATCCGCGCCCGTCTCCGAAATCGCGCCATAAAGCGACTCCACATACCTTTCGTTTATAAAGTCGTCGGGATCCACAAAGCATACATAGCCTCCCTTAACGGCTTTTAGGGCGTTGTTTCTCGCGGCCGCGCAGCCGGAATTTTTCTGCTCGACAACTTCTATGCGCGGGTCGCTCTCGGCGTATTTTTTGCAAATTTCGGCGGAATTATCGGGGCTTCCGTCTATAAGGCAAATAACCTGCAAGTCTTTGTATGTTTGGCGGGTTATGGAATCCAAACACTTGGGCAGATATTTTTCCGATTTATAAATCGGAAGTATTATCGAAACTACTCTATTGTTTAAATCCATTATTTATATTGCCAACGCTTTTCGGGAGCCCCGAAAGATTGCGCCCAATAAAATGATATTGATATTTTATTAAGCAAGTTAATATCCTATTTAGTTATTTTAAAGTCAACCCCAAACGACCAAAACTCTTTGCGCGCACGCTATAAGGAACCGCCGATTCAAGGCCATGTACGGCAACATCAAGCGCGCGTTTGCGCCCCCTATAACAAAACCGCGCGCAAGAGCGCCCGCCCCGCCTTTTGGGCAAGCAGCCTAATTATTATTTACGGAAAATATCGGCCAAAAAAAACTCAGGCGCGGGATAATTTCGTTTTTGCAAGCGCTTTTTATAAAGTGAATCCGAAAATTTTTTAGAAGCCTCAAATTAGTTATGAATTTGCGCCGCCGAATTGGCCTTAAAAGCTATTTTTTGAACATCTTATATATGCACCTAAAATATTTCCATAATATATACTCGAGCATTCCGATTCGATTATCCCTCCTGCCCCTCAGGTAATCTATTCCGCCGTATTTATAGCTGCTTTTTTCAAGAAGTATGACTTTTGGATTTTGACCCGAGCGCCTGCAGCGTTTTCGGTATTTTTTAGTATCCGGGCATAAATAGCTTAACCCCAAAAGTTTAACCTGCAAATCCATAACATATCTGTTCAAATGTGATTCGTCATGCCATACGGCGACTATCCCGTTTTTCAAATCACAGCTAATATTATCGGCGAGAATTTTGGACATTTTCAAAAACGCCCCCGCCTCTCCCCCGATGAAGCCGCCCTGAACATAGACTCGCCCCTCCCCAAAAGGAATGTATGCGGTGCTTTTTTCGTTGCGTTCGTACGGGAAGGAACGGCTATCAAGCGCCGACATCAACGGACGCGCCGCGCAAACAAGCCCGGATTCCGTTTCCGGATTCGGCAAAATTTCTTCCCCCACAATTTCCTCGCAAACAAGATTTGCGTTTAAAAAGAATATGTAGTCGAATTTTTCCAACTCCGGCTTGATAGAGCAAAACATCCCGAATCTGTCAAGCGTGTCGAACGGGAAGCCCTTGGCGTCGCGTTTTATGGTTGAAACATTTTCCCGCTTAAATTCGGGATCTGAGGGCGTGTCGGTAAAAACGAAAAAATGTTTTTCGGCAGCCGGCAAAAAATTTTTCTCAAAGCTATCATAAAAACCTTTGAAAAAAATCTTGTAGCGCCCGGTTACGATGTAAAGGATTGCGATTTTCATGACATTTAATTGTTTTTGGATTTTTGTTGCGGAGGCACGATGATTTCCACGGCGGGCGGAAATCCCCTTGTTCCTTTATATTTTTCGACTGATATGAGTAATAATCATTTGCTTTGACTGGTTGTTGCGATTTTAATCCATCCGCCCGGAAGAATGTCCGAATAGTCCATTCTCGCCCGGGCGGCGAACCATGCATCCGGGGCGATAACCGTTTTTTGCGGATTGCCGTTCAGCCACGCGCTCCACCAGCTGAACGAAGAATTCGAAATAATATTATGCCGGCAGCGGCTCATCAGGAAAAAATCCTCAATTGCGCTTTTGGATTCTATCAGCCGAAATTCCGCGGACAAATCGAAGTTTTCCGCGACCCATTTATGGTCGTCAGAGGCGATAAAAAACTTCAAGCCCGAATGCCTTTCCCGCAAATATGCAATCGCGCGCTTATAGTATTCGAGAGTGCAGACATACAGGAGCTTTCGGTATTTGGGATTTTTTACATAGTCGCCGCGGCGAATATGAAGCGCGACCGAATCGGAGCCGCAAATTTCGCCGTACTGCGGATGTTTTTGCAGTTCGGATTCATTGCGAAACGCAAAATCCCCCCTGATTATATCGGGACAGTCCGCAAAATATTTCTCGGTCTGCCAATATCCGTCGAAATATGCCGACGTTTTTGTTTCGGCAATCTCCGCGCTGTATGAAAATCTCTTTTCAACAATATGCGTAGGCGCATATTTAAACGGTATTTTCAGCGCCTTCCAAAGTTTCTTTTTTAACGCGAAATGCGGAGTGATTGCCGATTTTAAAATCGGCGGCGTCGCAAATTTAGCATTGAGAAGAAAATTGTCCAAAGAATATCCGCGGTTTTTTTTCGGGTTTAAGGCGGATACGTCTAAATATAAGTCGGAATTGTTGCGCAAAGAGAGAGCGCGCCCGAAGGCGTACTGAAACATCTGGTTGCCCAGCCCCCCTTGCAGCCGAATAACTGTATTTTTCCCGTCTATGCTCATTGCACCAACACAACTCCTCCATTTAAAGAGCCAAAAGCCTATCGTTCCCGATTCGGCGGCATCCGCCCGCCGCGCAAGCCGAACTACGCCTTAAAACTGTGTATTTTAGCCCCCGCATTTCTTCGATTCTTTAGCGAGCAAACAATGTATTTTAGTTTGTAAAACAGCCTCGCGAAGGGATAGTGATAGTCTTTCCTGCGCGTGATTTGCGAAGCGATGTCGACAATTTCACAACTTTGCGGCATAAGCCCCATAATTTCGAGATTAGTTTCCCAAGTGAATTGCAAATCCATATCTACCGGGCGATAAAAGCGCGACCTTTTTGAGATAAATTCGCTTGCCCCGTCTTTTGTGATTGCGTATGCCTGTGTTCCAGCCGGCGGCTTCCTCCAACAGACAAGTTCGAATTTTGGGGAATTCGCTTTGCCCTTTGTAGCCGCTGCGGCTTCGCAAGCGTTTGAATCATATTTTAATGCCGCATTATCCGTTCCGCAGGCCGCGGGAAATTCAAAATCAACACTCTCGCGCGATACTATTTTCTTGCTTTTAAACGGCGCAATCAGTTTTATATAGTTCCAATTTTTAATTGAATTAAGCGCGAACGGAACAAGCTTAAACAAGCCATTAAGGACAATGTCGTCTTCAAGTATTATCGCATAGTCGAGATTTTCGGCTACGATTTTTTCGCACAGCTTCAAGTGGCTTATATAGCAGGCGATTTCCGACTTGCTAAGCGAAACATAATATTTCTCCCTGTTTAGTTTAGCGGAATAATATTTGTTCAAAAATTCGTCCGGAACCTTTTGTGCGTCAATGGCGGAAAATCGTTCGTACGGCAATCCGAGATCTTCAAGCTGTGCTCGCATTTTTTCCCACCGCGATGCCGATCTGTCAAGATTGATGACGAATATTTTAAAGTTGGGAGATTTCATGGACGCCTTAGAAACAAAATAACAACTTGTTTTTTTGTAATTATATATACTCCATCAAGAATATCGAAGTCAAACCGAAACGGATAAAGGCTCGTTCGACCCCGCGCCCGCCGAAAGAAAAGCCCCAAATAGAGCTATCATGGAACGACATCTGCTCCAGCTCGGAGTCTTTATAAAATTTTTTCATGTGATAAATTTAACATAATCTACATAAAAAAACAATTCTCAATTTATAAACCAAAAAAAACACTAGATTTTTTAGGCATTTTTTTTGCAGTCTTCGGTGATCTGACAACGACGAAGCGGTTTTCTGTTCGAGTAGGTCGCTACTTTTGCGCTGTATATAGACGCAGAGAGGCGCGGACTGGTTTTACCCAATCCGCGCCCCATAATTGCACTCCCTCGCTTGGTTTTGCTTCGCAAAATCCGCGCTGTTGTCGCCCCTGCGGGGTAATTCGCTTCCCAAATTATGCTTCCCCGAAGCTTGCCTTCGGCAACTTGTGGTGTTGCACTCGCTGCATTGCTTTTTTGCTTTGCAAAAAATGCGCGCAGTCTCGCCCCTTCGGGGTAATTTGCTTCGCAAATTATGCTTCCCCGAAGCTTGCCTTTGGCAACTTCGGTGATCTGGCAACGGCCTAAAAATTCCCAAAGGTACGCAACCCTAAAAACAAGAGAGGCGCTTGCTTCTTTCGAAACAAGCGCCTCATAATACTGGCAACGACCTACTCTCGCGCCGCATCGTGGCGGCACTACCATCGGCGGCTGAGGGCTTAACGAGCGTGTTCGGGATGGGAACGTGTGTTTCCCCTCGCCTATGATCACCAGATTCGTCAACTAAAAGTAAGTCTCACGGCTCTCACCGTGTGCCAACCCTCTTGCCGCAGTTAAATTCCACAGCTTAATTAGAAAAAAGTCTCTAACGATCTTTTCTTACAAACCCAACTGCCAAGCTTTTTCCTTTTTAAAAAAATTCGCAACGTTTGTAAACAAACTCTTTCGGGCAATTAGTATCGGTTAGCTCAACGCATTGCTGCGCTTACACATCCGACCTATCAACCAAGTGGTCTACTTGGCCCCTCGGGGAAGTCTTATCTTGGGATGGGCTTAGAGCTTAGATGCTTTCAGCTCTTATCCCTTCCGCACTTAGCTACCCGGCGCTGCCGCTGACACGACAACCGGAACACCAGAGGTGCGTCATTCCCGGTCCTCTCGTACT
>JAGBOM010000176.1 GCA_017633865.1 Opitutales bacterium | reverse complement strand
CCGCGACGTTCTGATTATCGGCGGCGGCGACACCGGCAGCGACTGCCTCGGCTCGGCAATCCGCCAGGGCGCGAGAAGCGTAGCGCAAATCGAGATTATGCCCGAGCCGCCCGCCCAGCGCTCCCCCTCCACGCCGTGGCCGATGTGGGAATACAAAAAAAGAACCTCCTCAAGCCATCTCGAGGGCGGAACGCGAATGTGGAGCGTTTTAAGCAAGGAGTTCGCCGGCAAAAACGGCAGGGTCTGCGCCCTCAAGGCCGCCAGGCTCGAGTGGGACTTTCAGGACGGCAGGCCGAAAAGCTTTAGGGAAATCCCGAATTCGGATTTTGAAATCAAGGCGGATTTGGTTCTGCTTTCGATGGGCTTTACGGGCGTAGCGAAAGGCTCTTTAATGGCGGAGCTTCCGATCGCCTCGACAGAGCGCGGCTGCATAAAAATAAACGCCGGCTCCGCCACGAGCGAAAGCGGAATCTTCGCGGGGGGCGACGCAGTGTCGGGCCCCTCGCTTGTGGTGCGCGCGATAGCCTCGGGCATAAAGCTTGCGGAAGATGTTGACAAACAGTTTTAACGCTTGAAAATCTAAAAAACCAAAAATGGATAATTCCGCGCTAAGCATAAACGTTCTGAAAAAAATCAGCCTGCTCGTGGCAAAACGCTCGCCGGTGCGCGAGCTTATCGGGCGGATTTTGGACGCGCTCCATTCCGAAATGGGGCTTTTGAGAGGGACGGTTACTTTGCGCGAGGGCGACATGCTTGTAATCGAGGCCTCCGAGGGCCTCAGCAAAAACGAAATCGAGCGCGGCACCTACCGCGTCGGCGAGGGCATTACCGGCAAGGTCGCGCAGGAGGGCAAGCCCAGAATCATTCCCGACGTCTCAAAGGAAAAGGCCTTTTTAAACCGCACGGGCGCGCGCTCGGGCGAAAAAAACGTGGCCTTTATTTGCGTGCCCATAATCTACCGCGAGGACGTTATCGGCACAATCAGCATAGACCGCCGCGTCGACAAAAATACGGACTTGGACGCCGACTTGCGCCTTCTTGAAATCATCGCAAACATCACCGCCGACGCCGTCTACACCGCCTACACCGCCGTCGACGAGCGCGAAAAGCTGATTTCCGAAAACCGCCGCCTGCACCTCGAGCTCGAAAACAAACTGCGCCCCGACGAATTTATCGGAAGCGGCGCGAACATGAAAAAAGTCTATTCGATGATTTTCAAGGTTGCCGACTCGTCCGCCACGGTTTTAATAAGGGGCGAATCGGGCACGGGCAAGGAGCTTGTAGCCCGCGCCATACAAAAAAATTCCGCCCGCAAAGAAAGGCCGTTTGTTTCGGTAAACTGCGCGGCGCTGCCGGAGGGACTTGTCGAAAGCGAGCTTTTCGGGCACGAAAAAGGCGCGTTTACGGGGGCGATAAGCCGCAAAATCGGCCTTGTCGAAGTGGCCGACGGCGGCACGCTCTTTCTGGACGAAGTGGGCGACCTTACCTTATTCATGCAGTTAAAGCTTCTGCGCTTCATTCAGGAGCACACTTTTTACAGGGTGGGCGGCGGCGAGGAGCGCAAGGTGGACGTCCGCATTATCGCCGCCACAAGCCGCAATTTGGAGGAGATGATCCGCGCCGGAAAATTCCGCGAGGACTTGTACTACCGCCTGAACGTTTTCCCGATTTATCTGCCCGCGCTCCGCAACAGAAAGTGCGACATCGTCCCCCTCGCGGAGTTTTTCCTTCAAAAGTACAACGCAGTCCACAATAAAACCGTTTCGAGAATCTCCACTACGGCCATAAACATGCTTACATCCTACTACTGGCCGGGGAACGTCAGGGAGCTTGAAAACAGCGTGGAGTACGCCGTCTTGAACACTTCCGACAACGTCATAAGCGGCTACAACCTGCCGCCCTCCCTGCAGACGGAAATGACCGTGCGCTCCTGCGCGGTTCCGTCGATAGACGATTCCGAAAGCGCGGACTACGAAACCCTCGTAAACAACTTCGAGCGCGAAATAATCACAAACGCGCTTAAAGCCAACAAGGGCAACGCCACGGGCGCGGCGAAATCGCTAAAAACCACTCCGCGAATCATTCTTTATAAAATAAAGAAGCTGCATATAGACACGTCTCTCTATAAGTTTTAGTCGTTTAGGCGGAGGCTTTTGGCGCATAACTCCGCTTGAAAGCCCTTCAAGACCGCTTATGTATGAAAATACACCGCGCGCCCTTGAAGGGTTTTCAATACTCGTTCTGCATCCAAAATCCTCTCGCCTAAAAAACGAACTCTATAAGTTTGAGTTTGCTTTTGGCGCATTTCGGCGTTGCTTCAAAAAAACCGCGATAGTTACATACATAGTATGCGCCTATCGCGGTTTTTTCTTGCGCCT
>JAGBOM010000175.1 GCA_017633865.1 Opitutales bacterium | reverse complement strand
GGAGCTTCCACAAAAGAGGCGCAGGAATCCTGCGGCATAGAGGTTGCCGAGCTTATCGGCGCGGCCGTCAAGGACGGCGTAATTAAAAACGCGATAAACGCCCCCAGCGTGAACGCCGACACTCTCGCCGCAGTAAAGCCCTACGTAAGCCTCTGCGAGCAGCTCGGCACGCTTATCCAGCAAATCGCCCCCGCGAAAATTTCCCGAATCTGCGTTTCGTACTTCGGCAAGCTCGCCCAGCTCGACAACAAGCTGCTTACGCTGTCGCTTCAAAAGGGCTTTTTAAGGCGCATTGCCGACAACGCAAACGACGTAAACTCCCCCAGCAAGCTCAAGCACCTGGGCGTTGAAATCGAGGCCGTAAACTCCTCGGCGGACTCCGAATATTCCGAGCTTGTCGAGGTAAAAACCACAAGCGAGGACGGCCAAAATTTCAGCGTGGCGGGCACCGTCATGGGCAGGGGCCTTTTGCCGAGAATAGTAAGAATCAACGGCACCGACGTAGAAATCGGGGCAAAGAACTCGGTTCTGCTTCTCATCAACAAAGACAAGCCCGGCATGATAGGCACAATAGCCACGATTCTCGGCAGCAAGGGCTGCAACATCGCAAACATGACTGTCTCGCGCCTCGGCGGCGACGAAGCCCTCAGCGTTTACGAGCTTGACGAGCACCCGTCAAACGAGGTCGCGGAGGAAATCTCAAAGCTCGACGCCGTCGCAAACGTCAAGGTTGTGGACTTTTCATAGCTTATGCAAAATATCGCGTTCGCCGCAATTTTCGCCTTGGCGGGATACCTATTGGGGTCAATCCCGTTCGGGGTGATTATCGCAAAATCAAAAGGCGTCGATATTTTTAAATTCGGCAGCGGCAACCCGGGGGCGACAAACGTAAAGAGAGCCTGCGGGCAAAAAGCGGGCAACCTCTGCTTTTTGCTGGACGCGCTGAAAGGCTTTCTGGCAACCATAGCCCCCCTCGCCGCCGACCGCTTTATAACGCCCATCGGGAATACCCACAACATTATGGTGGTCGCGCTAATCGCCGCGATTGCAGGGCATATGTACCCGATATTTACGAAATTCCGCGGCGGAAAGGGCGTGTCGGTCACGATAGGCGGGCTTGCCGCGTTTATGTGGATTGCGATACTGATAGGCCTGATCGTGTGGGTCGCGGCGTTCTACTCGACAAAATACGTGTCGGTTGCGTCCATTCTTATGGCAATCAGCCTGCCGATATCGGCGCCGTTTCTGTACGGGGGCGGGTCGGTGGAATTCTACCTCTCCATTTTCATAGCCGCGGCCGTCGTCTACAAACATAAATCCAACATCGCCCGCCTAATAAGCGGCACGGAGAACAGGTTTAAATGAAAGCGAAATACAAGATAGGTTTTCTGGGCATGGGAACGGTCGCCCAGGGTGTCTGGAAACACCTTGCGCAAAACTACGAGCTGATGTCGCGCAAACTCGGCGCGGACTACGAAATCACGAAAGTCTGCGTGCGCGACGCCTCCAAGCCGCGCGAAGTCTCCATACCCCCAGAAATCCTCACCGAAAACCCGCTCGACGTTGTTCTGAATCCGGAAATCGACATCGTTTGCGAATTGATGGGCGGAGTCGAAACGGCCTTCGGCCTCGTGAAAAAAGCCCTCGAAAGCGGCAAAATCGTGGTCAGCGCGAACAAGGCAATGCTCTGCGAAAAGGGCGGCGAAATTTTCGAAATCGCCGCCAAAAACGAGCGCGCCGAAATCTTTTTCGAAGCGAGCGTAGGCGGCGGCATTCCGATAATTAAGGCCGTAAACGAAGGCCTTGTGGCGAACCGCTTTTCGTCGATATACGGGATTTTAAACGGCACCTGCAATTACATACTCACCCGCATGGAGCGCGAAAACGCCTCCTACGAAAGCATACTAAAAGACGCCAAGCGGCTCGGATACGTCGAGGCGGACGAGTCCCTCGACATCGACGGAATCGACACCGCCCACAAGGCGGCGGTTCTCGCCTACATGGCGCACGGCAGATGGGTTCCGCTTAAAGACATGATAATTTCGGGCATACGCAACGTGTCGCTTGAAGACATGGTCTGGGCGAAGGAGTCCGGATACAGAATCAAGCTCGTGGCGTCCATCAAGGCGGACTTGGCGTCGAAAAAGATGTCGGTGGGCGTGTACCCCGCCCTGCTCCCGCTTACGGACGTTGTCGCAAACGTAAACGAAGTCTACAACGCAGTGGCAATCGACGGCGACCTCGTCGGGCGCACGGTTTATATCGGCCGCGGCGCCGGGCAAAACGCGACCGCAAGCGCGGTAATCGCGGACATTTCAGACGCGTTCGAATCGCTCAACTCAAAGCCCATCAGGCAGACCTCCGCCACAACCGCCACAAACGTCTCGATGATGGAGCTTAAGGAAATAAACAACTCCTTCTTCCTGCGCCTGTGCGTTAAGGACGAAATAGGGATTTTGGCAAAAGTCGCCTCCATACTCGCGAACCATAAAATTTCGATAGAGCTTCTGGAGCAAAAGCGCCACCAAAACAAGGACGAGGCCTGGATAATCTTAACTACCCACCAGACAAACGAGCTTTGCATAAGCGAAGCCTGCAAAGATCTGGAAAACGCGGACTTCGTCTTGAACAAGCCCTTTATCCTCCGAATTTTCGGCGACTAACAAAGGCGGAGCCCTTGACGTGAGATGCTCTCGCATCTCGTGTGGTTATGCGGCGGGTTGGTCAACCCGCCTTTTCTGTTTGTACACGCATTGCTTACGCAATGGCTTGTTTAGAAATTATCCGAATAAAAAAATAGTCTTATAAAAATAGAAAAATAAAAGCGCCCAGAGTTCGTTTGTTTTGGGGCAGAGATTTTGAGCGCAGTTCAATGCGCAAGAAAAAACCGCGATAGGAGTGTGCTTAGCATGTAACTATCGCGGTTTTTTTGAAGCAACGAACTTCCGCGCTGAAATTAGCCGCCTAACGTTTGTAGAATACAAAAAACACCGCCAACACCATCAGCGAAAAGCCCACCAAATAGTTCCATTTCATCTCCTCTTTCATGTAAAATATCGAGAAGAATATGAACACAAAAAGCGTCAAGGC
>JAGBOM010000174.1 GCA_017633865.1 Opitutales bacterium | reverse complement strand
GCTCGTCTTTTCGCGGACTTCAACGACGTCTCCGGGCTTGCACGAGAAGCTGGGACTGTCCACCTTCTGGCCGTTTACCTGAACGTGCCCGTGGGTGACGAGCTGGCGCGCCGCCTTGCGCGTGCGGCCAAAGCCGAGCAGGTACACGATGTTGTCGAGGCGCACTTCAAGCATCTGCATGAAAACTTCGCCCGTAACGCCGCCCTGGCGCTTTGCGCGCTCGAATGTCAGGCGGAACTGCTTTTCGGTCAGGCCGTATGTGAAGCGCAGCTTCTGCTTTTCGTTCAAGCCCATCGAGTAGTCGGAAACGCGGCGGCGCAAGCGCGGGCCGTGCTGGCCGGGGAGATAGGGCTTCCTCGTCATGCCCTTCTTCGCGGGGAACAAAGCTGTGTTAAAACGGCGGTTAATTCTTGTTGTCGGACCTGTATAACGAGACATTTTTTAAATTCTCCTATTTTGAAATTATACGCGGCGGCGTTTGCGCGCGCGGCAGCCGTTGTGCGGAACCGGCGTTACGTCCGCAATAGAGACCACTACAAAACCGAGAGCCTGGAGGGAGCGGATTGCCGCGTCGCGACCCATGCCCGGGCCCTTTACCTTTACGGCGACTTCCTTCATGCCGTGGCTCATGGCGACCTTGCCGGCGTCCTGCGTTACCACCTGCGCGGCGTAAGCCGTGCTCTTTCTCGAGCCGCGGAAGTTCATCTTGCCCGCGCTCGACCAGCTGATTACGTTGCCCTGCTGGTCGGTAAAGGATACTTTCGTGTTGTTGAAAGTGGCGTTGATGGAGCACACGCCCGTATGGACGTTCTTGCTGCCCTTGGCCTTGCGGATTTTGATTTCCCCGAGCTCGTCGCTCAAGAGATCCTTGGCGGTAGGCTGCGAGGGCTGCGAGGTTTCCTGCGCCTGTTCCGCGGCCTGTACGGTTTCCTTAATTTCTTTTTCTTCGCTCATTTATAAATTCCCTTAAATTTATTCGGATTTCTGCCCAACGCCTACTGTCTTGCGCTTGCCCTTGCGGGTGCGGGCGTTCGTGCTTGTGCGCTGGCCTCTTACGGGCAGGCCGCGCATGTGGCGCAGGCCGCGGTAGCTCTTGATTGCCGTAAGGCGCTTCAAGTTCGACATTACGTCGCGGCGCAAATCGCCTTCGAGCTTGAACTTCTTTTCGGCAATCACCTTCATTATTTCGTTGATGTGCTCTTCGTTCAAGTCTTGAGCGCGCATTTCTTCGGGAATGTGGGCTGCCTCGCAAATGAGCTTCGCGCGGGCCGGGCCGATTCCATAGATGTATCTGAGCGCGTATTCGACGCGCTTATTGTTGGGTATGTCAACTCCGAGTAGTCGTGCCATATTTTATTATATGTTAAAAAGTTTTTATATTGTTGTTTTTTTTCGGTTTGAAAAGCTTTTTTTTAAAAAACGGCTCTTTTTATTTCAGAACCGTCAAAATTTCGGGTTCGGAATCCGTAATAAGAACCGTGTGCTCCGAATGGCTGCTGGGCTTGCCGTCGAGAGTATATACCGTCCAGCCGTCTTCGGAGTCCATGCGTATGTCGGGCGAGCCCATGGACACCATAGGCTCTATCGCGAGCGTCATTCCCGGGCGCAACAGCGGCCCTGAGCCCGCGCGCCCGTAGTTGGGAACCTCCGGCTCTTCGTGGAGCTGCCGCCCCACTCCGTGCCCGGTAAATTCCTTTACAACACCGTAGCCGGCGCCTTCAACGTATTTTTGAATCGCCGCGGAAATGTCTCCGACGCGGTTGCCCGCGACGGCGCGCGAAATGCCTTCGTAAAGGGATTTTTCGGTGGTCTCTACAAGCCTTCTGACTTCCGGACTCACCTCGCCTATCATTACCGTTCGGGTGTTGTCGCCCACATAACCCTGATAGACAACGCTTACATCTATGCTTACAATATCTCCCGATTTCAGGACTCTGTCTTTGCGACCGATTCCGTGGATTACTTCGTCATTCACCGACAAGCATACATAACCGGGATACCTTAAACTGCCACACTTGTATTTATAACAAGCACTTCTGGAGCCGTGTTGCTCCATCAATTTACAGGCCGCCTGGTCGAGTTCCCAGGTGGATATGCCGTCGCGCGCCATTTGGCAGAGCTCATCTAACACGCTTGCGGCAATCACGCATGCTTGGCGCATGATTCTCAATTCTCTTTCGGATTTTATTTTAATCATACGGCGCGCCGTCTATTTAGTGATTTTGGTTAAAATTTTAAAGAGCATTTGAAATTCGCGCCGCCGCCAAAGACGGCGCGCCTTTCGCAATCTATTTCAAAAAGTAAGCCTGCGCAAGCCATGAGGATATGCCCACCAACAGTATCAGTATCAGGGGCGTCCACAAAGCCTTCAAAGACTTAAGCTGGCTCGCGTCGACAAACTGCCTCGCCTCTCCCACGCTGCGGCCGCGTATTCTGCCCTTTTTCAGGAAGCCGTCATAGTGGCGCTGCAAGAGATAGGTTTCCACCTGGCGCATGGTGTCCAAAGAGACGCCAACGGCAATCAACGCCCCAGTGCCGCCGAAGAAATGGGCGATTTTCGGGGAAATCTGCCAGTACTGCATCAGGATTTGCGGCAAGACCGCTATCAACACAAGGAATATCGAACCCGCCAAGGTTAGGCGCGTCATGATATAGTCCAAAAATTTTGCCGTGGGCTCTCCCGGGCGAACTCCGGGAATGTAGCCGCCGTAGCGCTTGAGGTCGTCGGCTATCTGGAGGGGCTTGAACATAATCGACACCCAGAAATAGCTGAATATCAAAATCAGCACCGCGTACAGGCTCATATACATCGTGCTGCTCATGCCGCCGCCCATAAGCTGCGTCGGGAGCATCAAAATCGCGCTCGCAAATATTATCGGCATAACGCCCGCGTAATTCACCTTAAGCGGCAAATACGAGGACTGCCCGCCCATAATCTTGTTGCCTACCATGCGCTTTGCGTACTGCACCGGAATCTTCCTGACCGCCTGTATAACCGCTATGATTGACGCCGTCACAACAAGCAGAAGCCCGACCATAATGGCAGCCTGCGGGATACCGCTCATGGAGGATGTCGTGCCGTCAACAACGCGGTTAAACACGAAGTTGTAGGCGCTCGCCAGGGCTCCGGGCAGGTCGGATATAATGCCCACGGTAATCAAAATCGATATGCCGTTGCCGACGCCGCGCTGGGTGATTTGCTCGCCCAGCCACATAAGTATCATGCAGCCCGTGATAAGGAATATTACCGACGTCAAAAAGAACAGCGCGTGGTTGTTTGCGATAACTATCTGGCCGTAGCTCGGGTCGAACCCCAAGAACAGCGAAGACGGCCTCCAGATTATCGCGTACATCATAAGCGACGCCTGCACCGCCGCGATAAGTATCGTCAAATAGCGGGTGTACTGCGTTATTTTCTGCCTGCCGATTTCGCCCTCCTGCATAAGGCGGGCGAGGCTCGGAACAACCGCCCCCATCAGCTGCAAAATAATGGACGCGCTGATGTACGGCATAATGCCCAGCGCGAACACCGCGCCCTGCATCATCGCGCCGCCGGTAAACATATTGTAAAGCCCCATCAGCCCGCCGTCCTGCGACGAGCCTGCGTAAAAGGCCTGCAACGGGGCGGGGTCTATTCCGGGCAGCGGTATGGCGGCGCCAACGCGGGCTATAAAAACCAACCCCAGCGTCAGCATTATGCGCTGGCGCAGTTCCGGGATTTTAAAGCAATTTGTGAAGGCGCTTAACATGTCTTAGCCTCTGCAAAGATTAGGCGTTTACGACGGCCTTGCCGCCGGCGGCTTCTATCTTCTTGACCGCGGCGTCCGAAAATTTGTCCGCCTTTACGACAATCTTCTTGGTGAGCTTGCCGTTGGCCAAAATCTTTACAAGCTTCGAGGAGGCGCGAACCAAGCCCGCCTTTACGAGCTCGTCCCTGCCGACTTCCTCAAGGCCGAGGCCTTCGAGGCAGCCCACGTTTACGACTTCGTAGTCCACCGTAAAGTCTTTGTTGTTGAAGCCGCGGTGCGGGAGCTTGCGGTACAAAGGCATCTGGCCGCCTTCAAAACCCGCCCTTACGCCGCCGCCGCTGCGGGCTTTCATGCCCTTGTGGCCTCTGCCGGAGGTGCGGCCGTTGCCGGAGCCCACGCCGCGACCCTTGCGCTTTGAATAGTGCTTTGCGCCCTTAGGATTGGATAGTTTGCTTAAATTCATTTCTAAAACTCCTTATATATTTTAGCTTCTGAGCGCCGATATGGCTTCCGCCGTGCGGAGCTTGTAAAGAGCGTTCAGCGTGGCGTTTACCATGGCCATGTCGTTGTTGGAGCCGAGGCTCTTGCTCAATACGTCCTTAATGCCGACCGCCTCCAAAACCGCCCTTACGCCGCCGCCGGCGATAACGCCGGTGCCGGGAGCCGCCGGGCGAAGCAGAACTTTGCCGCCGTCGAACGAGCCGACGACTTCGTGCGGGATTGTGGCGTCTTTAAGGCTTACGCTCTTCATGTTCTTGCGGGCGTGGTCCGAAGCCTTCTTGATGCAGTCCGGAACTTCCTTGGCCTTGCCGAAGCCGATTCCGACCAAGCCCTTGCCGTCGCCCAGCACAACGAGCGCCGAGAATGTAAAGCGGCGCCCGCCCTTTACAACCTTTGCGCAACGGTTGATGTGCACGACTTTTTCTATAAATTCGGGAGCCGCCGCCTCTTCGCGGGGGGCTTTGCTGTTTTTAAATTCCTTAGCCATTGCTTTGCCTTCCGATTAGAAATTAATTCCGGCTTCGCGAACCGCGTCCGCAAAGCTTTTCACGCATCCGTGGTAGCGGCGCGAGCCCCTGTCCAAAACGGCCGCGGTAATGCCCGCAGACTTCATCTTTTCGCCGAGCTTCGAGCCGAGCGCCACAGCGCCCGCGACGTTCGCCAGGATTTTCTCCCCGGACAGCTCTTTGCTCAGAGATGTGAGGGACACCAAAGTCTTGCCTTCGCGGTCGTCTATGCACTGCGCGGAAATGTGCTTGTTTGAAAAGCGCACAACCAAACGGGGGCGTTCCGCCGTTCCGACAATGCGGTTGCGTACGCGGAAACGGCGCTTCTGCGCCAACATCTTTTTCTTTTCGAGTTTCATATATCAAAATTCCTTTGTTAGTTAAGGCCGGTATTAAGCGGTCTTCTTGCCTTCCTTCCTGCGGATGAACTCGCCGCGTATGCGCACGCCTTTGCCCTTGTAGGGCTCGACGGGGTAGAAGTTTTTGATATCGGCGGCGACCTGCCCCACGAGGTGCTTGTCCGCGCCGCTTATTGTAACCATCGGGCTGCGGTCGGGCAATTCGCCGACTACCGCCTTGATGCCTTCGGGCAATTCGTAAACGCACGGGTGCGCGTAGCCCAAAGCCAGGGTCAAGGTCGAGCCCTTAAGCTCCGCCTTGAAGCCTACGCCGTAGATTTCCAAAACCTTTTCGTAGCCCTTTTCGACGCCCTGAACCATCGCGTTTATGATGCTTCTTGCCGTGCCGTGCATGGCCGCGGAAAAGCGCGAATTTGAGGAGGGCTCAACGTGGATTGCCCCGTCTTTAAGCTCGATTTTCACCGCCGGGGCGAATGTCTTTTCGAGTTTGCCCTTCGGGCCTTCAACTTTTACTGTGCAGCCTTCCACCGAAGCCTTTACGCCCGCGGGGATTGCCACCGGAAGCTTGCCAATTCTACTCATTGCAAAAACTCCTTACCAAATCTTGCAGATTAATTCTCCGCCGGCCTTGTTGGCGCGGCAGTCCTTGTCGTTCATGACACCGCGGGATGTCGTAAGAATGCATACGCCCATTCCGCCCAGAACTCTGGGGATGTCGGAGCAGGAGTAGTACAGGCGGCGCCCCGGCTTGCTTACGCGCTCAATCTGCGTAATGGCGGGGGTTTCGCCGACGTACTTCAGCGTAATGCCGATTTTCTTCGAGGCTTTTTCGCCCTCCACGGAATAGTCCACAATATAGCCGTCCGCCTTCAAAATCTTTACGATGCCTTCGCGGATGTTCGACCACGTCGCCGAGCACGATTCCTTGCGGGCGTTGCTCGCATTGCGGATTATTGTCAAAAAGTCGCCAATATTGTCGTGTGATGCCATATCGTTTCCCTCCTATTACCAAGACGCCTTTGTTACCCCGGGAAGCTTGCCGTCAAGCGCAAGCTCGCGGAACGTGATGCGCGACACCCCGAACTTGCGGATATACGCGCGGGAGCGCCCGGATATGGAGCAGCGGTTTCTAACGCGAATCTTCGAGGAATTGCGCGGGAGCTTGGCCATGGCCTTCTGCGCCGCGAAGAATTCCTCGTCCGACGAATTCGGGTTCGACAGAATCTTCTTGAGCTCGGCTCTCTTTGCGGCGTACTTGGCCACGAGCTTTTCGCGCTTCAAATTTCTTTGGATTGACGATTTCTTTGCCATAAATATTACTTAGCCTCCGATTTTGTTGCCGATTCCGCGTTGGGCTTGCGGAAGGGCATGCCCAAAAGCTTCAAGAGTTCGCGGCCTTCGTTGTCGTTCTTGGCCGTTGTTACGATTGTAATGTCCATTCCCAAATTCTTGCGGTTGGGGTCGACAGTGATTTCGGGGAATATGGTGTGGTCGGCGACGCCGAAGCTGTAGTTGCCGTGGCCGTCCAAACGGGTGCCGACGCCGCGGAAGTCGCGGATTGACGGAAGCACGATGTTGATGAACTTATAAAGGAACTCCCACATGCGCGCGCCGCGAAGCGTTACCATTACGCCGTTGGCCTGCCCTTCGCGAAGCTTGAAGTTCGCGATGCTCTTGCGCGCCTTGGTGACTACCGGCTGCTGGCCGGTCAGCTTGGCGATTTCCTTTACGACTTCCTGTACCCATTCCTTCGAGTTTTCGCTGCGGATACCGGAGCTTACCACAATCTTTTCCAGATTGGGCACATTGTGCGGATTTTTATGGTTGAGCGCCTTTTCGAGGGCGGGAACCACTTTTTCCGCGTATATTTTCTTTAATACGGGTGTATTGCTCATTATCTTTTTTGGTTAGGCCGCTGCTTACGCTTTTTTCTTGGAGTCAAAGCGCCCAGCCGACATTACGTTTGAAATATGGATTGCCTGTTCGCGCTCAACGATGGCGCCTTCGGGATTCTTCTCGCTCTTGCGCTCGTGGTGCTTGCGCATGTTCACGCCCTCCACGAGAACCTTCTGAAGCTTCGGGAACACAGCCAAAACTTTGCCCCTCTTCCCCTTCGCGGAACCGGATATTACTACGACTTCCTCGCCTTTTTTAACGCTTGATTTCATATTACAAAACCTCCGGTGCTAAAGAGATGATTTTCATAAAGTTCTTGGAGCGCAATTCGCGCGCGACCGGCCCGAATATGCGGGTGCCCTTCGGGTTGCCGGCGTTGTCCAAAATGACGACCGCGTTGCTGTCGAAGCGCAGGTACGAGCCGTCGGCGCGGCGTATCGGAGCCTTTGTGCGGACGATTACAGCCTTCGCTACGCTGCCCTTCTTGACGGCCGCGTCGGGTGTGGACGACTTCACCGCGACTACGATGACGTCTCCGATTTTCGCCGTTCTGCTGATCTGCCCCAAACGGCGTATCATTGCTACTTCCTTGGCGCCGGGGTTGTCGGCGACCACCAATTTTGTCTGCATCTGTATCATTGTACGATGTCTCCTTTATGGCTATGCCGTTACGGGCGCCTTTTCCACAATCTTGACGACGCGGAAACGCTTCATCTTGCTAAGCGGGCGGGTTTCCACAACCTCGACCTTGTCGCCCAACGCGCATTCGTTGTTTTCGTCGTGGACGTGGATGACCGTCTTGCGGCGAATTTCCTTGTGGTACAACGGATGCGGAACCTTGTACGAATATGTTACCTTTATGCTCTTGTCGCCGGAGCGCGATGTTACTACGCCTACGAGACTTTTGCGAGATTTTCTTTCTGCCATGTTCTTGCCTCTCTACTATGCGTTTTTCTGGCTCTTTACGGTTTCAAAGCGGGCGATGTCGCGGCGCAGCACGCGGATGCGCCCCGTGTTTTCGACCTGCCCCACAGTCTTGCGAATGTTGATATTGAGCAATTCGTCGCGCATGTCGCGCAATTTCTTTTCAATCTCCGCAACGGAAAGTTCCCTGATGTCTTTTATCTTCATTTCGTCTGCCCTCCGATTAGAGTACTTCTACGCCTTCGCGGACGATGAAGCGGCAATGGAACGGAAGCTTTCCGTCCGCAAGCCTCATGGCCTCGCGAGCCTGGGACGCCGGAACGCCCGAAATCTCAAACAAAATCACGCCCGGCTTGATTACCGCGCACCAGTATTCGACCGCGCCCTTGCCCTTGCCTTGGCGGGTTTCCGCCGGCTTCTTGGTTACGGGCTTGTGCGGGAACACGCGCATCCAAACCTTGCCTTTGCGCTTCAGGTATCTGTTTATCGCAACGCGCGCCGCCTCGAGCTGCGCCGCCGTGCAGCGGCCCCTGTCCAAAGCCTGCATTGCGTAGTCGCCGAAAGAAATGGAATCGCCGCCCTTGGCGTTGCCGTAGATGCGCCCCTTCTGGACTTTGCGATACTTCGTTCTTGTTGGAAGTATATTTGCCATTTTTCTGAGTCTTCCTATGTTAAATTATAGCACGTCTTCGGGCTTGAGGCACAGCCAGCATTTTACGCCGATTTTGCCGTAAACCGTATTCGCTTCGGTAAAGCCGTAGTCGATCTTCTCGCGGAGAGTCTGAAGCGGTATTCTGCCCTTTCTCTGCCATTCGGTGCGCGCGATTTCCGCGCCGCCCAAGCGGCCCGAAATCTGAATCTTGATGCCGAGCGCGCCCAAAGTCATGGTCTGGACTATCGCCTTCTTTATCGCGCGGCGGAACGAAATGCGGCGCTCGAGCTGGAGCGCGACGCTTTCGGCAACCAAGAACGCGACCAAGTCGGGCTTCTTGACTTCCTGAATGTCCACCAAAATGTCTTTGCCGATAAACTTGGCGAGCTCCGCCTTCAATTCCTCAAGAGCCGCGCCCTTCGGGCCGATTACGACGCCCGGGCGGGCCGTGTAAATCTTGACGCGTATGCGCTGCCCCGCGCGCTCGATGAAGATTTTGGGCACCGACGCGCCCTTTAATTTGCCGTTGTTACGGAGAAATTCGCGGATGCGATAATCTTCCTCCACATATTTGGGATAATCCGTCTTGTTCGCGAACCAGCGCGAATCCCAATCGCGGCGCACCGCAAGACGAAAACCTTTAGGATTTACTTTCTGTCCCATATTGATATTTCTCCAAAATTACTTCTCGTCGCTCAGGACTATTGTGATGTGGCTCGTGCGCTTCCTGATGGGATGCGCGCTGCCCCTCGCCACCGCGCGGAACCTCTTGAAGGCTATGCCCTGATTCACTATCGCGGACTTCACCTTCAAGGCGGCTGCGGAGGCGCCGTTGTTGTTTTCTGCGTTGGCAATCGCGCTGGCGAGCGTCTTGGCTATCAACGCAGCGCTTTTTCTGGGAACCAGTCTCAAGATTTCGAGAGCCTCGGCAGCATTACGCCCCTGTATTTTGCGGGCGACTTCGCGCACCTTCTTGTCGGACATGCGCGCAAACTTTGTCAATGCTTTTACTTCCATTTTCGTATTTCTTTTTAAAGTTATTTTACAATGCCGAACCGGACTTGGGCGCCGGCTATCCTTTCGGCGGGAACGTCTCCGAGAATCAAAGCCGCGCTTTTATCGAGCGAGGACTCCACCACCAGCATTTCGCCGAAGGCTCCGTCCGCGTCTATAAGCTTGAGGCGCAAGCCGGGCCTTACCCCGTCGCGCGCCCCCGCGCCTATCAGCGCGATGTCCGCCGCCGGATTCTTTTCAAGGCTCAAAACCTTCATTGAACCCGCCGGCTTGACGGCCTCGTCCAGGACGCTTCCCGCAAAGCACGCCGCCGCCGGCAGCGCGACCGCCGCCGAAACAAGCGCAAACTTTGCCGAAAGCCCGAACATAACGCCCAATCCTTCTCCGCTATTTCTCCGCCTTCTTAGTGTGCGGCTGGTGCCCCTTAAAGAAGCGCGTCGGAGCGAATTCGCCCAGCTTGTGGCCGACCATATTTTCGGTAATATAGACGGGGACAAACTTCCTGCCGTTGTGTACGTTGAAATTCAGCCCGACAAAATCGGGGGTTATGGTTGAGCGGCGAGACCATGTCTGAATGGGCTTGCGGGAGTCCGTCTTGACGGCCTCGTCAACCTTTTCCATAAGGCTCTGGTCTACAAAAGGACCTTTTTTAATAGAACGTGACATTGTATTACCTCTTTACCTTTTTGCCGTTGCGCCTCAAAATAATCTGCGAATTTGAAGGCTTGCTCTTGATTCTTGTCGGATAGCCCTTTGCCAGCTGGCCCCACGGCGATACCGGGTGGTCGCCGCCGGAAGTGCGGCCTTCGCCGCCGCCCATCGGGTGGTCTACAGGGTTCATAACAACGCCTCTTACTCTCGGCCTGCGGCCAAGCCATCTGTTGCGGCCGGCCTTGCCGTAGCTCTGGTTGGCGTGCTCGATGTTGCCGACAACCCCGATTACCGCGCGGCAGTCCGCGTTTATCATGCGGAGCTCGCCGCTGGGCATCTTGACCGTTGCAACGCCGCCTTCAACCGCGACAAGCTGCGCGCCGGCGCCCGCTCCGCGCGCAATCTGCGCGCCCTTGCCGGGGGTCATTTCGCTGGCGTGGATTTTCGTCGCGGCGGGAATGAGGTTCAGGGGAAGGCACATGCCGACCGTGAACTCGTCCTGCTTCTTGTTCGTCGAAATGATGGTGTCGCCCTTCTTCAAGCCCTGGGGAGCCACGATGTAGCGCAATTCGCCGCTTTCGTACTTCACCAAGGCGATGTACGCGGTGCGGAACGGATCGTACTCTATCGACTGCACAACCGCGGGCACTTCGAGAATGTCGCGCTTAAAGTCTATGCGGCGGTAGAGCTTCTTGTGGCCGCCGCCGCGCCTGCGGGACGTGATTCTGCCGTAGCAGTTCCTGCCCTTAGCGCGGTGGACGCTCTCGGTAAGGGAGCGCTCCGGGCGCTTGTTGTCGACATCGTTCTTGCTCAGCTCCAGAAATCTCTGCGCCGGCGTCAAAGGTCTTCTTTTTATGATAGCCATTTTCTATGCCTTTCCTATGCGAGCTGGATGCTCTGCCCTTCGGCGAGAGTAACCACGGCCTTCTTCATCGCGCCCTTTATGCCCACGCTTGCGCGGCGTATGCGCGACACCTTTACCTTGCCCTTAACGTTTATTATGTTAACGCGCTTCACCTTCACCTTGAAGCACTGCTCAACCGCCGCGGCGATTTCTATCGCGCGGGCGTTGTCGGCAACTTCAAAAGTGTACTGGTTGGAGTTTGCCTGCAAGTTCGCGGCCTTTTCCGTAACGCGGTAGCCTTTCAGAATTTTTTCGGGTGAAATACTCATTGTCTTACTCCTTGTTTGCGCGGGCCAATACTGTGTCCAAACCCTTGCCCGACACGATTATTCTGTCGTAGCGGACCAAGTCGAGCGCGTTGAGCTGCGCGGTCTCGCAGAAGGCGATTCTGGCGATGTTGCGGGAGGCCAAGGCGACGTCGTCCGAGAACTGGTCGTCAACCAAAAGAACCTTGCCGTCTTCAAATATCTTGGAAATCACCGCGGCCATGTCCTTGGTCTTCTTGGTGGGGGCGGCGAATTCTTCGATAACCACGATGTTGCCGCCGGAGCACTTTTCAAACAGAGCCCTTTTCAAGGCGAGCTGGCGAACCTTCTTGTTTATCTTCAAAGACCAGTCGCGGGGGGTGGGGCCGAATACGACCGCGCCGCCGCGGTGGATGACGCTCTTAAACGTGCCGTGGCGCGACCTGCCGCCGCCCTTTTGCTTAAAGGGCTTCTTGCATGTGCCGCTCACATGGCCGTAGTCCAGCGTGGAGGCGTTGCCCTGGCGGGCGTTTGCCTGGTACGCGACCAAAGTTTCCTTGAGGGCGAATACGCCCTTGTCGCCTTCGAATACGGGAATATTGCTGAATTCCTGCTCTACGAAGCTACTTGCGTCCGATTTAAATACCTTAAGTTTCATCTGTGTAGCCTCCACTATGCTTTCTTGGCGTTGCGAACCAAAACGATGTCGCCGTTCGCGCCGGGAATGCTGCCCTTTACGAGGAGCAAATTCTTGTCTTCAATAATCTTTACGATGGAAAGATTCTGCGTTGTGCAGCGAACCTGACCCTGGTGGCCCGGCATCTTCCTGCCCTTGTAAACGTGGCCGGGAGTCTGGCGGCAGCCCACGGAGCCCGGCCTGCGGTGCATCATGTGGCCGTGCGTGGCCGGCTGGCCGTCGAAGTTGTGGCGCTTCATTACGCCCTGGAAGCCCTTGCCCTTTGTGGTGCCGATAATGTCGACCTTCTGGCCTTCCGAAAAATTGGTAACCTTAAGTACGTCCCCAATTTTGAGTTCCGCGGGCTTGTCGAAACGAATTTCAACCAACTCTGTAAGAGGCTCGACGCCCGCTTTTTTCAAGTGCCCAAGCTCGGCCTTCGTCATGCGCGATTCCTTCTGCGCGCCAAAGCCGATTTGAACGGCCTCGTAGCCGTCGCTCTGAGCTGTTTTTACCTGAGTTACAGGGCACGGACCCGCTTCGACAACGGTGACAGCAACCAGCGTGTTGTCCGCGTCGAACACCTGAGTCATACCCAGTTTCTTGCCAATAAGTGCTATGCTCATTTTGTTTCTAAGAGGCAGGCGGAAGCCGAAAACGCCTTTATTTTAGGCGCTTTGGCCGCCGTTTAGCGACCTGCGTTAGTAGTTAATGTTGTTTTTATATTGTCTCTTTATATAGAAAGAAAGTTCAAAAGAATGCGTTTTTCCGAAGCTTTGTCAACAAGTTTTTAAAAATTTTTCGTTTTTTTTAGTTTTATCTTTTTTCGGGCGGAATTTTCCGATTTTTTATCTTTTCCCTCCCCCTCAAAAGATTTCGGCCTCCGAATCGGCAATTAGCCCTTCCAAATGTCAAAATTTTTGCGTGAAGCGGGATTTTTTCAATTTTTATGTTTCTTTCGGCGATTTTTTTGGCTATTCTACCCTGCTAACGAATTTTTTAAAATTTTAAGGAAAAAGCATGAAAAAACTTTTCGCGATTTTTTTTGCGCTGGTCGCGTGGCTATTTGCGCCCGCCCAAAGCGCGGCAATCAGGCCCACAACCCTGCCTGTTTTGGACGCGCTTAGGCTCTTCCAATATAGCCAAAAGTCGGACGAAATGAAAAACGCCGACTTTTGGATTTTACTAAGCAGCCCGAAAGAAGAAATTGTAATTTGCGCGAACGCCGACGGCTCCATAAAGGCGACCAAGCATTCAGGCCGGTGCGGGCTTGTAAAAGAAATAAAACCCATAAAAAATTTTGAAACGCTTTCGGGATTCGCAAAAACCGCCGTCTTAAAAGCCGCCGATTTTTGCTGGACGGGCGCGGAGCCCCCAAAAGTCGCAATGGGAACGAAAGACGATTTCGGAGTTCTCCGCCTTTGCGGCTTTCAGGATTCCGAGTTCGCCGCCAAGCTCGCGGAGGACATATTCGAGAAAGGAGAAATTTCGGAAGGGCAAATTTCGGAAATGAAAAAATTTCTGGGCCAAGCGTCTTTTGAAAAGCCGGAGCTAAAAAAATTCCTCAAAGAGGTTCTGGGCGTAAACGAGAACGTCGATTTCGACGCGATGTTCGATGAGATAAAGACCTACGGCGGCTTTGGCGGGCTGTGCAACCAGCTTTCGCTGTATTTGTGGGAAAACAAAAAGTGCCCCGAGCTTTACAAATTCGGCACAAAACAAATCCACTCCTGCGACGGGTTTTACCTAATCGTAAAAGACCGCGCTATTTACTGCCCGGGAATGCGCGACTTAAATAAGATTAAGGCGGAGCATTACAAAAACGGCGCGCCCGTATTTTTGACGCACGATTTCGCCGTCGAGGACGCGGAGACGTTTCTTAAAAGGCGAATAAACCACCCTATCTTCTACTAAACGAACCCGGAACGATTCCATTTTCTGTTTGTTTTTAATGCTCTTTCTTTATTCTTTTTTAAGAAAACAGGGAAAAATAAAAACGTTCTGAGTTCGCTTGTTTTGGGCGGAGATTTTGGATGCAGTTCAATGAGCGAGAAAAAAATACGCCCGACGCATACTAACGTATGCGAGGGCGTATTTTTTTTGAAGCGACGCCAAAATGCGCCAAAAGCTCTCCTCAAAACAAAGATACCTTGGCTGCAAAGCCTCCATTCGATACAGCCTTTATCTTGAGCTTGTCGGCGGAGCTTACGGGCTTTACCTCGCGCTTGCAGTCGCGCGGGAGCTTGTGCGTGTTGATGGTGTCCCTAAAGATTTCGGCCTCGTACTTTTCGCCCTTTTTGAGAAACTGCGAAAGGTCGATTTCAAATTCCCTGCCCTTTGCGGCCGTCATGGCGGCGAAATACCAAGTGGAGCCCTTGCGGCGCGCGAGGAAAACGTAGTCGTTATAATCGCCGCCGAGGGCGCGGGTTTCGTCCCAAACGGTGGGGACTTCCGCCATAAAGCGCGTGGCCTCG
>JAGBOM010000173.1 GCA_017633865.1 Opitutales bacterium | reverse complement strand
TAAAAAATTTTTCGGCAACTCAAACAAAACTGTTTTATGAAAAGCTTAAAAAATTTTGCCCCGATTCTTTTGGCGTGCGCGCTTTGCGCGGGCCCGGCCTTGAACGCCGAGAGCGTTTGCTCGTCCGCGCCCAAAAACTTCCCGATGGAGCGCTTCGCAAAAGGCGGGATTTACCACAACCTCGCGGTGAACTGCGGCGTGCCCTACAAAGTGGCCGACGACGAAGTTTTGCGCTTCGACATTTCCTACCCGACCTCAAAAGCCCCGAAAGGCGGATTTCCGCTGATTGTGTATTTTCACGGCGGCGCGTGGCAGGGCGGCGAAAGGTACGGGGGCTACGGGTTTTTCAACGACGAAATCCGCCGCTACAATTCCGCGGGAATCGCGGTCGCGACAGTCTCTTACCGCTTCGCGCGCTGGAGCAACCCGCGCCGCGCCATGGACGTTTGCGTAATCGACACTATGGACGCTTTGCGCTACATGACAAAGCATTGCCGCGAGCTCAAAATAAATCCCGATAAAATCGGCGTTTACGGGCATTCCGCGGGCGGGCATTTGACTTTCATGGCGGCGCTGGCCGACCAGTCCAAATTCTTGGGAGACTCCGACTTGCAGGGCGTTAAATACAAAATTGCCTGCGCCGTTCCGCAGTCGGGGCCGACCTCGTTTGTGGACGACCCCGAATTCGGATTCGAGGCGGTTAAGTCCAACGCGGGCGCAAACTTGATGCGCGTTCCTTTGGGCGGAGACTTTAGCGACGAGGGCTTCCGCCGCTTTGTAAGTCCCGCGCAGTACGCCAATAAAGACGCCCCCAAAATGCTTATTTTGCATGGCGATAAAGATACAATCGTGCCGGTTGAGTCCGCGATATATATGGACAAAAAATTGAAGGCGGCGGGCGCGAAGGACGTTTCTTTAGTCATTTCCAAAAACGCCCGCCACTCGTTTGAGGACGCCAAAGACCCCGACAACGACTCTCTTGCGGAGATTCGCCAGAAGTTCTTTATAGACAGTCTCGCCCTATAAAAAAAGAATGAGTTTTTTTTGTGCTTGACTCGCCAATCGCTTGGCTGTTATGTACTGTTATAAGTTTAGAGCGCCGATTGCGCTGTCTTTCGATGGGGGATTAACGAGTTTTTGCTTCTTCGGGCGGGCTTGTCGGCGTTTTATATATGGATAGCTCGAGGGTGCCGCTATGTGGCAGTCTTTTTTTAAGGAGGATAATCTTTTTATATTTAAATAGAAGAACGGCTTGAAAATGAAATTAAACAGAAGGCAATTTTTAAAGACGGCAGCGGCGGCCTTTCCGCTTATTTACTGCGGGAGGCTTTTCGGCGCGGGGAACGCTGCTCCAAACAGCAGGTGCAACGTTGCTGTTATCGGCTGCGGCAAAATGGCAAGCGGCCACTTGGACGGCCTCGCCTCTGAAAAATACTGCCGCGTAACCGCCATATGCGACGTCGACGACAAGCGCCTCGCCTACTGCTCAAAAAGGCTTGACGAAATCTACACCCGCCGCAATGTCCCGCACGACCCCGTAAAAACTTGCAAGGATTTCAGGCAGATTTTGGCCGACCCGTCAATCGACGCGGTTTACATTACTACTCCCGACCACTGGCACGCGGTTATTTCTATCATGGCCGCGCGCGCGGGCAAGGCCATATATTGCGAAAAGCCCCTCACTTTTACTATGGAGGAGGCCCGCAAGGTCGAAAAGGCCGTAAAGGAGGCGGGCGTGGTGTTTCAGGTGGGCTCGCAGCAGCGCAGCGGCGAAAGCTTCCGCAGGGCGGCGCAGCTTGCCCGAAACGGCTATCTGGGCGAAATCAAGGAGGTTTGGGCGCGCCTAAACTACAATTTGGCGACCACCAAGAATTGGGAGTTCGAGCCCATTCCCGCGGGGGTTGACTGGGACATGTGGTGCGGCCCCGCGCCGTACAACCCGTATTCCAAGCATCTTTTGCCCATGCTTTCGGACGCCGAGCTTCCGTACGCCGAGCACGGGTTTCCGGAGTGGAGAGACCATATCGACTACGGCAACTCGAACCAGGC
>JAGBOM010000172.1 GCA_017633865.1 Opitutales bacterium | reverse complement strand
TGTAGAGCTCGAGCCTGTTGTATTTAAACAGCGAGAGCAGGTCCGCGAGGTACGCGAGGCTTTGCATTGTGGGCACTTTGCAGCGGCTTATGTCGAGCATAAATCCGCGCAGGGGCAAGTCGGGCCAGTCGGAAATTTTTAGGCACTGCACGCCCTCGGGGGAGCTTTGGGCAATGATTTGGCGAAGCGTCTGAAACGCCGCGCGCGCGCCCGCCTCGCCGTTTGTTTGAATGGTGATTGCCTCGGGCGAAATTTCAAGCTCGTAGGCCTCGGGTTTTAGCATGGGCGCAATCAAGCTTAGCCTGACTTTGTTGCCGCAAGGCAGCCCCGCCTGCGACACGGAAACGTCGCCCTGATTGAGCTGCAGGCGCGAGTTTTCCGCAATCTCGATTTTTTTCGGCTTCGGATAAATGAACATTTTTATTCTTAATTAGAACGTATGTATGAAGAGTCCGGAACGGAGCTTTGGCTCGAACCAAGTGCTTTTGGGGGGCATAATCTGCCCCGCGTCGGCAATAGCCATAAGCTGGGCGACGGTTGTCGGGTACATCGAAAAAGCCACGGCGAACTCGCCGCTGTCGACGAGTTTTTCAAGCTCGCCTACGCCCTTGATTCCGCCGACAAAGTCTATCCTCTCGTCGGTTCTGGGGTCTCCGATTTTAAGAAGCGGGGCGAGAACCCGGTTTTGCAGCAAGGAAACGTCGAGGCTTTCCACGGCGTCGAGGCCTTCGGTTTTGTCGAAAGAGAGAGTGTACCACTTGCCGCCCAAATACATATCTACGTTTTTGGGGGATTTCGGCTCCTTCTCGCCGCTTTCCAAAACCTTGCAGGCTTTCCCGAGAGCCGCCAAGAACCCGTCTTTGTCGAAGCCCGCCAAGTCTTTTACGACGCGGTTATAGGGGAGAATTTTAAGCTGCGAAGCGGGGAAGCAAACCGACAAGAACCAGTTGTAGTCCTCGTCGCCGCTGTGGTTCGGATTTTCCGCGGCCAGGTCGCGGGCGCAGCGCGCGTTTGAGGCGCTGCGGTGGTGGCCGTCGGCGACGTACGCGCAGGGGATTTCGCCGAAGATTTTTTCGATTTGCGCGATTTTTGCGGGGTCTGAAATCTTCCAGACGCTGTGGCGAATTCCGTCGTCGGCTACGAAGTCGAAAAGCGCGTCGGAGTCCTTTTTATCCTCCACGATTTTGTCGAGAAGCGTGCCGTCTTTAACGGTGAGGAAGACGGGGCCGGTATTTACGCGCAGGGTGCGGGTGAGGTTGTAGCGGTCGTCCTCCTTGGCCTTGCGGGTTTTCTCGTGCTTTTTGATGACGTCGGAATCGTAGTCGGCGGCGGAGAAAGTGGCGACAATGCCCGTTTGCGAGTGGCCGCCCATTTGCTGGCGGTAGAGGTACATTGCGGGGGCGTCCTCCCTGATTAGGTATCCGCCCGAAACGAGCTTTTTAAAGTTTGCGTTTGCGTGGTCGTAAACGGCCTGCGAATAGGGCTCGGTGCCCTCCGGAAGCTCTATTTCGCTGCGGACAACCCTCATAAAACTGAGCGGCTTGCCCTCCGCCTGAATGCATGCCTGGTTAAAGTTTACCACATCGTAAGGAAGGCTTGCGATGTCTTTTGCGAATTCCGGCTTCGGCCTGAGACC
>JAGBOM010000171.1 GCA_017633865.1 Opitutales bacterium | reverse complement strand
GGGAGTGCAACACAAAAGTTGCCGAAGGCAAGCTTCGGGGAAGCATAATTTGGGAAGCGAATTACCCCGCAGGGGCGACAACAGCGCGGATTTTGCGAAGCAAAACCAAGCGAGGGAGTGCAACACACAAGTTGCGATAGCAAGCTTTTGGGAAGCATAATTTGGGAAGCGAATTACCCCGCAGGGGCGACAACAGCGCGGATTTTGCGAAGCAAAACCAAGCGAGGGAGTGCAATTATGGGGCGCGGATTGGGTAAAACCAGTCCGCGCCTCTCTGTTTTTGCGCACCAAGCAAATGCAACGACCTGCCCGGCTTGTTTCCTTAAAAATTTTTACAAGCAAAAATTATGCTCCAAAGTTGTCTTTTCCTCTTTTATTCTCCCGCTAAGAACTAATCTAAAAAACAAATTCTCCACTTTGATATTCGTTTAACAATTCATTCGCAAACTGATTAGAAAATATTGCACAAAATAGATAATAATGACCGATTGGATATTTAGTGCCCCAGCTCCAGTGAGTATAATCCATAACCACATTTGAAAAATGGTTTGTAAACCCCCTTTTTGCTCTATGATCAAAATACCAGTCTTTCACTCTTCTATCCCACAATACATATATTCGGGGAGAATAAATCCCCTCACTCCAGGAATCGTCCCCTAAATACCGCCCTTGGCTAATTGCAAATATAGCGTCTCCATGCCATAAAGTTCCCATTGATGGAGTTTTGCTTATCACATCACCATGTTGCTCGCCGCCAAGCCTGAACCTCTCTTCTGAGCTTATATTTTCTTGAACATACTGAAAAATGTCTTTCTCCCCGCTTATAGTATCAAGTCCGCCCATTATCGGCGAAAACCACGAAGAGTTTAAAACTTCTCCAGTTCTACAATCATAATCCTCAAATCCAAGCTCAATGCCCTTATACTCTCGTTTAAGCCTAAGCTTAAGAAAATCAAACCCTGGACTTATAAAAGAAAAAGGGGTTTGAGGGAATACACAAGCATGATATTTAGTTCCTGGAAGATCCCTAGACTCTGTTATAACATCGGGATCATATTCTTTTTTTATCATATGTTTATATCCTTTTTTTAATTATAGTTTATAAATTTTCCGCAATATAAATATGAGGAGTGATGATTTTATTCTTATCTTCTATTTTAACATTCATTTAAACTTAAAAAACACTTTTCTCATTCAAATATTCGTTTAACAATTCATCCCTAAACCGATTAGAAAATATTGAACAGAACAAGAAATAATTCCCTATTGGGTACTTTGTATCATAATCCTTATGGCAATAGTTTATAAAGCCATTTGAAATATTGGCTATAAAACCACGACCCATAAGAGCATAAAAATAATGATCGCAAAGCTTAAACCTGTCTATCAATACATATAAGCGTGGCGAAAAACTGCCATCACTATCCCAATCATCTTTCAATGTATGATACTCGGGTATGGCAAAAATAGCGTCTTTATGGCCTAAAGACTCTATTGGAGGAAGTTTTGATATAATATCATCTGATCTATTGCCCCTTATCCCAATTCTAAATCTTTCTTTGGGATCTATATTCTCTTGAACATATTGAAATATACCTTTTTCAGTATTTTCAGTATCCAAACCGTCAATAGTTGGAACAAACCATGTATGATTTAAAACTTCTCCAGCATTACAGACATAATCTTCATACCCTAATTCTATATCACGGAATTCATCTTTTATCTTTAATTTAAGATATTTAAACCCAGGATTTACAAAAATACCTGGGTTTGTAGCGTCGACTCCCGCTCTAAATTTTGTACCACACAAATCTTTGAACTTTATCTTAAACTTGGGATCATAATGCCTTCTAATCATATGCTTTTATAGTAATTTAAAATTGTTGTTTTTTACGCCATGCCGATACTAATATCTTTCCGCAAAAGCTCTATTTGAGAACGCCTCCGAATGCGGATTTTACAAGCCGCACAATTTCATTCTTGTTTTTAGCGAACAAATAGATCGCCCCGATAAATAGAAAAACGACCGCAATCGTCTTTATGTTAATTATAATGAATACCGCCGCGAAAATATACGCGCACAATTTGAAGAAGTCTTTGTTCATGTCTTAACCTTTCATCTTTCTATTTACATTTTTTTGATATAAGCTTAGTTTGCCGAGTTCAATTAATGTTCGATTTTCTTTTTCGGCTTAATTATATAGAATCCGCGCCGGTCGCGGACATTTTGTTGTTGTTCAACGTTGGATGCGCCTCCTCCCTATTATCGCGCGGGGAATGCATTCCGCAGCAATCGTTTAAACGCGTCTTATCGCGGTTGACGCGGGGGTTGCTTTCAGAATTTGAGTTTCCCATATTTTCTTCTTTCTTTTATTTATTTGTATGCCGATGTTGTTTTTTTCTTTTTCGGGCTTCATTATATTAAATCCGTTCGGGTTGCGGGAAACTTTGTTGTTGCTCAACGTTGAAAGCCCGCGCTTTTACGCTTTACATCTTCGTAAAAACATTAAAAATTAAAGTTATATGAACGATTCTCGGGAAATTTATTTGTACGCCGTACTCGGGTTGTCTCCGGCGGTTTTAACGGAAACGATTTGGAGCCTTGCCACGCGCAAAAAGCCCGTTATCCCTTACTGTATAACAATTTTTACGACCAACAAGGGCAGGGAGGCGCTTGAGGAGCACCTCGCCGAACACTGGGACGCAATGGTAAACGCGCTGAAGAAAAAAGGGGTAACGCAGTACATTCCCCGCTTGCAGACCAGCCGCAAAATAATACTTAGCAACGGACGCGACGACCTTGACGACATCCGCACCCAGGAGGACAATCTTAAAATGGCGGATCAAATGCTGCAAAAAATTAGGGACGACATTTCTGATAAAAAAAGGCCGATAGTGTACGCGTCAATAGCCGGCGGCAGAAAAACAATGGGCGCCATGCTGCACTCCGTCATGAGCCTAATCGGCGGCGGCAGGGACAAAATTTTCCATATTCTTACAGACAAAACCCCTCCTAAAGATTCCGTCTATCCGTGGCAGAAAAAAGAGCCCGGCAAGCCCTTTGTAGAATTGGAGCTTGCGGAGGTGCCTTTTGTGCCGCTTGCCGGCATGCTCAAAAAGGAGGATCTCGGCAGGCTGAAATTTAACGAGCTTTTAAGGGCGATGAGCGAAAGCGTCGCGGAAAAATCCTACAATTTCTCCCTAAACGCGGGCGAGTCCAGCCTTGTAATAACCGAAACCTCCACAGGGGAAAAGGATAAGATAAAGCTGGGCTATGTCGGGTTCTTAATTCTTTCGACATTTTTTAGGCGCGCGATGGAGCGAAAAAATCGGAATGAAAACGTGGTAAGCGGGGAGTTTAATTTCTTCGCGCCCGCCGCGGGCGAAACCGAATACGAATCCGACTTAAGGCGGGAGTACAACCGCATATGCAAAAAAATACGCGCGGATAAAATACCCTCCGCGGAGCGGCTAAAGTCCGTAGCCTTAAAAAGCGACAAGAGCGACATTGTCCGCAGAATAAAAAAGAGCCGCAAAAGCGACTGGCAAATTATACGCGATATGCTTTTGCCCAGCCGGTGCTATTGCAGCAATATCGACGCAAGTAAAATCGGCTTTGAAGACTATGAATAAGGCTTATGATTGGCGTGCGAAAAACCGTAATAATAAATAGGGCCGTTCCGGGGTCGGGCAAGAGCACAATTTGCAAAGCGCTTATGGAGTTTTTGCGCGCAAACGGCGCCGCCTGCCGCTCGCATTCCACCGACGATTTTTTTATGGAGGGCGATAGATACGTTTTTGATTTGGCGAAATTAAAATCCGCGCACCAGAAAAACGCGAAAAATTTTGAGGCGTCGCTAAAGGAGGGGATTGACGTTGTTTTTTGCGACAATGTCAACCTTGAGCCGTGGGAGACAAAGCCTTATACCGATATGGCGGCGGCGTACGGGTATAAGATAGTGTTTTTAAATTTTGCCCCCCGCGAAATCGAAAAGCATATAGCCTCGCAAAAAGTAACGTCCGAAAAGCCCGACGCCCACCAGGTGCCCGCCGAAAAGATAAAGGAATTCATAGAAGGGTTTTACATATACAATCCGTTGCTTGGGGCGGGTGCGAAAATAGACCCGCAAAAACACCGGCGCTACGAGTGGGATGAAACTCTTCTAAAAAAGGTCGATGTTGGCTGCTTAGAGGAGAATTTTCGTTTTGACAGGGTTGTGAACATAAGCCCCGACGAATACCATAAATATAAAAAAGACATAAAACTTCTTGCGGCGCTGATGTTTGATTAACCCTGCCGCGCCCGCGTAAAAAAGAGAGCCCGATTCCGGGCTCTTTTTTTTACCCATATCTACGCGGGTACGGGTTTCAATACAGGGCAACTGGAACACGGGAGACCGGAAGACGGGGTTATAGATGCCTGTCGGCAAGTACGTTTTCCAATACTCAAAGGTGCTCCTAAAGAAGTTGGTAGAAATTGTCATAGATGCCTGTCGGCAAGTACGTTTTCCAATACCGAAAGGATAGATAGAATGAAAACCTTTATAAATAGAGTCATAGATGCCTGTCGGCAAGTACGTTTTCCAATACCAGAATGAGGACTGGATCAAGCACTGGAAACGGGGGTCATAGATGCCTGTCGGCAAGTACGTTTTCCAATACCAGAAGGCGACCGCATTGTTGCAGAATGCAATACGGAGTCATAGATGCCTGTCGGCAAGTACGTTTTCCAATACAACTGAAAGCTACATCACCGTAGGCGAAAAGACGTCATAGATGCCTGTCGGCAAGTACGTTTTCCAATACAGGAGAAAAAGTTGAACGTTGTGGCATACTGCCGTCATAGATGCCTGTCGGCAAGTACGTTTTCCAATACTTTTAAAATAGAAAGGAAAATATTATGACTATTAAAGAGTCATAGATGCCTGTCGGCAAGTACGTTTTCCAATACAACTTTGCGAAATGTTGAATAGAATAATGAATGTCGTCATAGATGCCTGTCGGCAAGTACGTTTTCCAATACCT
>JAGBOM010000170.1 GCA_017633865.1 Opitutales bacterium | reverse complement strand
CGCTTCGCGTGGCTTTGGGCGCGCAAAAGTTCGAGGAGGGGTTTTTCCAGTGCTACGATTTTGAAAGCGGAAGGCTTTTCAGCTGTAGACTTTAACCGGGTTAAACTTTAAGCGCATTTAACGGCGTAGTTTAACAAAGAAAAATAATCGGAGCATTCCCGGTAGATAAAAGTGCAAATCTTTTCGCCGTTTCCATTTAAAAACAACAATAAAAAAATTAACATGAAATATTTAAACAATATCTTGGAAGCCGTGGGCAACACCCCCATGGTAAAACTTAACAAAATCGGCCGCGGGCTTAAATTCAATCTTTTCGCCAAAGTCGAGTTTACAAATCCGGGCGGCAGCGCGAAAGACAGAATCGCCGTAAACATAATCGACGACGCGCGCCTGCGCGGGGCGATCAAAGAGGGCGGGACAATCGTCGAGGCGACTGCGGGCAACACGGGCGCCGGGCTTGCGCTTGCGGCGGCACAGCGCGGCTACAAGTGCATATTTGTAGTCCCCGACAAAATGAGCGACGAAAAAATCAACCTGCTTAAAGCGTACGGCGCGAAAATAGTAAAGACGCGCTCCGACGTCCCGCCGGACTCGCCCGAAAACTACAATGTTCTTGCGGACGAAATAGCGCGCAATACGCCAAATTCATACAGGGTAGGGCAGTTCTCCAACCAGCTAAACCCGATAGCGCACTACCGCGGCACGGGCGCCGAAATATACGATCAAATGGACGGGCGCATAGACGCCTTTGTGGCGGGCATAGGCACGGGCGGCACTATAACGGGCGTGGGCAAATATCTCAAAGAGCGAATAGCCGGCGTAAAGATTGTCGGCGCAGACCCGGTTGGCTCGATTTTGTCGGGCGGCAGCCCCGCCCCATACAAGGTCGAGGGAATCGGCGAAGACTTCTTTCCCGAAACCTTCAGCCGCGAAACCGTCGACGACTACGTGCGCGTAAGCGACGCGGAATCGTTTAAATTCGCCCGCCGCCTCGCGAGGGAGGAAGGCATTTTGGCGGGCGGCTCGTCGGGAACCGCCCTCGCCGCCGCGATAAAATACGGCGAAAAGCTGCCCGAAGGCGCGAACATAGTCGTGATGTTCGTCGATTCGGGCAGGAATTACCTCTCAAAAATATTCTCCGACGAATGGATAAAACAAAACAACTTCGATCTGTAATCATGAAATTCGCAACCGCCGCAATACATGCGGGGCAAGCCGCAGACCCCGCGACAGGCGCAACCATAGTGCCGATTTACCAAACCTCAACCTTTACCCAGCAGGCCGTCGGCGTGCACAAGGGCTACGAATATTCGCGCTCGGGCAACCCCACGCGCGCCGCGCTCGAAGAGTGCCTCGCAAAACTCGAGAACGGGCGTTTCGGGCTTGCGTTTGCGTCGGGGCTCGCCGCCAACATGGCGGTGCTTTCGGCGCTTTCAAAGGGCGACAAAATAGCCGCCGTGGCCGACCTTTACGGCGGGACTTTCAGAATTTTTGAAAAAATTCTGCGGCCGCTGGGCATAGAAACCGCATACATACAGGGCGATTCCGACGCCGAAATAAAAGCCGCCCTGTCGGGCGCGAAAATGCTGTGGAGCGAATCCCCCACAAACCCGACAATGCGCATAGCCGACATCGCGCGTCTGGCCAAATTGT
>JAGBOM010000169.1 GCA_017633865.1 Opitutales bacterium | reverse complement strand
TAGCGGGTGTTTTTTGCGCAAAATTTTTTTTGATTTTTAGTTGAAAATACAGGCGTTTAAGGGGATATTTTTTACTTTGACGAACCTCTCGGCGATTTTGCCTTTCCAAGGGCGGCGCCTATCTTAAAATTTTTCAATTTTTTAAAACTTTTCTTTTAATCTGAATAATAGTGATAACCTTTATCACTAAATTTATATTGATTGAAAGCAAGTTATAAAAATTTTTTAAAAAATTTTAAAAAACTGCTTGACCTTGGGCAAACTTCGCTTAAAGTCCGTCATCACAAACAAAAAATGAGGGCGATTTTGCAAGGTTTGCAAAAAAATCGGCAAAAAAATCTTCATTTTTTAGGCAAGCTTTTTGCGGCCTGAAAGTTTTGCGTTTTAGGCGCGGTTTCGCGCTAAAAATCGCGGGCTTTTAGGCCTGAAAATTTTGCCGCAACGCATTTGCGAAAACGGGTTTTTTTAAAGGCCTAAAAAACGCGCCAAAAAGAGTTTTTCTTTGAGGGGCGTTTTAGGCGGCTTTGCGAAGCCTGTTTTTATCAAACCCAAAAAAACAAACAACACTAAAAACCCCGCTTCAAAAAAATGAATTTGGAAGACGTAAAAATTATAAAAAGAGACGGCAAAACCGAAGACTTTTCCGCGGACAAAATCAAAAAGGCCATCACCAAGGCCTTTAGCGCCGGCGGAATTTTAAACGAGGAAAGGGTAATCGACGCCATAACAAACCGCGTTGTTTCCACCATCGACAAGGACCTCATCTCCGTCGAGGAGATTCAGGACATCGTTGAGCGCGAGCTTATGATTTCCAACCCATACATCGCGAAAAAATACATCATCTACCGCGAATGGCGCACCGTCGAGCGCGACAAGCGCACCTCCATGAAGCACACCATGGACGGCATCGTTAAAATCGAGAAAAACGACGTAAATTTGAGCAACGCCAACATGTCAGCCCACACTCCCGCGGGGCAGATGATGACTTTCGCCTCCGAGGTCACGAAGGACTACGCCTGCAAATACCTCGTCGGCGTAAAGTACGCCCGCGCCCACAAAAACGGCGACATACACATCCACGACCTCGACTACTACCCGACCAAGACCACGACCTGCGTCCAGTACGACCTCGCCGACATTTTCGAGCGCGGATTCCACACCAAAAACGGCAGCATACGCACCCCGCAGTCAATCCAAAGCTACGCGACTTTGGCCACAATCGTGTTCCAGACCAACCAGAACGAGCAGTACGGCGGCCAGTCCATACCGGCCTTCGACTTCTTTATGGCTCCGGGCGTGCGCAAGTCTTTCGCAAAGCACATGATTGCCGAAATCGAGTTTGTCGCCAAGCTTAACGGCGGCGCTTTCGACATGAAAAAGGCGAAGGAAACCATTTTGCCGCTTGTTTCGTCAATAGAGCTTAGCGACGAAGCCAAAGCCGCGGTCATCAACGCCGCCGAGGCGTGCGGGTTTAAAATCGACCCGAAGGCCTTTGAAAGCGTCCTCGTCCAGGCCGAGGAAAACACCCGCCGCGACACCCACCAGGCCATGGAGGGCTTTATCCACAACCTCAACACCATGCACTCGCGCGGCGGCAACCAGGT
>JAGBOM010000168.1 GCA_017633865.1 Opitutales bacterium | reverse complement strand
GCCCGTAAATACGGAAAAGCCGCCGTGCGCCTTGGCGATATTATGGATGAGCTCCATAATCAAAACCGTTTTGCCCACGCCCGCCCCGCCGAACGCGCCGACCTTGCCGCCCCTGATAAACGGGCAGATTAAGTCTATCGGCTTTATGCCCGTCTCCAAAATTTCGGCGCGGGTGCTTTGCTCTTCCAAAGACTGGGCGGAGCGGTGTATGGGGAGCCTCTCGGTTGTTTCGAGCGGGCCGGCGTCGTCGACAGTGTCGCCTACGACGTTGAAAATCCTGCCCAAAACTCCCCTGCCCACGGGAACGGTTATGGGCTCGTTCGTGTTTTTTACAATGTCGCCGCGCCGCAAGCCGTCGGTCGAGCCCATCGCCACGCAGCGGGCCACTCCGCCTTCAAGGTGTTGCTGAACTTCGAGCACGACCTCCTTTTTTACGCCCGCGGCGTCGATTTGAGCCCTCAGCGCCGTATAGATTTCGGGAAGGCCGGCCCCGCCGAACTTGACGTCGACAACCGCCCCCATTACTTGGCTTACTACTGCTTGGTTTTCGCTCATGATACTCCTTTTTAAATGTAAAAATTATTTTTGTTTGGCGGCGGCCGCCGCGGCGATTTCCGTTATCTCGGTTGTGATTGCGCTTTGGCGCGCCTTGTTGTATTCGAGGGTAAGCTCGGAAATCAGGCTTTCGGCGTTGTCGCTTGCGGCCTTCATAGCGACCATTCTCGCGCTCTGCTCCGAGGCCTTCGCGTCGAGCGCCATGTGGTAGACGATGTTTCTTAAATAGTATAGCGGAAGCTCCCGCATAAGCTCGTTTGCGGAGGGCTCTATGCAGATTGGGCGCCCGTCTTTGGCGCGCTCGGCAAGCTGCGATTTGTACTTTTGGCGGAGCCCCTCGATTGCGTCGTCAAGATCCTCCATCGGCGCGATTTTCGCGAGAGTCGGCTCCTGCTTTATGGTGTTTACGTAAAGCGAATAGAGAACCTCGATTGTGTCCGCGCGGTTTTCGCGGAACTCCTGTATAGCGAAATCGACTATCGGCTTTATTTCCGAAAAAGACACAAAGTCGGAAACCTTGAACTGCGCCACAAGCTTGCGCCCCGTCGAGCTCAAGAACCTCGCGGCCTTCGCGCCCACGGCTATAAACGAGCAGTCCCCCTCGAGATTTAAAATGGCCTTGAACAAATTCGCGTTCAGCGAGCCGCACAGCCCCCTCTCCGTCGAAAATACGATGACCAGCCTGCGGTTCGACTCCCTTTTTTCGCCCGAAAGCTCGCGGTACTTTTCGCTTATCAGGGGCACAAGTATGTCGATTAAATCCATCAAAAGCAGGGTGTAGGCTCTGCCGTCCTCCGCGCGGGTCTGCGACTTTTTCATTTTTGAGGACGCCACAAGCTGCATGGCGCGGGTTATTTGCCCCGTGCTTTTCACCGACTTTATTCGGCGCCTGATTTCCCGCATTCCCTTCATTTGAGCCTTCTTATTTAAAGGATTTTAGCCATTCTGCGCACGCGGAATCAAGGCGGCTTTCCAAAGCTTCGTCCAAAACCTTTCGGCTTTCGATTTCGCTTATGATGTCAGCAAACCTCGCCGAGAAATAGTCCTGCAAAGAGGCCGCGGCCTCGGTTATGCGGGGCACTGCAATTTCCTTAAAGAACCCGTTTTTGTACGCGAAAAGTATGGCGACCTGCATCCCCGCCGATATGGGGGAGTTGTTCGTCTGCTTCAGAATCTCGACAAGCCTGTCGCCCTTTGCGATGATTTCCTTTGTGCGCGCGTCCAAATCTGAGCCGAACTGCGAGAACGCCGCAAGCTCCTTGTACTGGGAGTACTCGCCCTTCAGCGAGCCCGACACCCGCTTGAGCGCCTTTATCTGCGCCGCCGAGCCCACGCGCGACACCGAAACGCCCACGGCTATCGCGGGGCGCACGCCCTGGTTAAAGAGGTCGGTTTCCAGAAAAATCTGCCCGTCGGTTATGGAGATTACGTTTGTGGGGATATAGGCTGAAATGTCGCCCGCCTGCGTTTCGATAATCGGCAGCGCGGTGAGGGAGCCGCCGCCGTTTTTCTCGTTGAGCCTCGCGGAGCGCTCGAGCAGGCGCGAATGCAGGTAGAAAACGTCGCCGGGGTACGCCTCTCTGCCAGAGGGGCGCTTTAAGACGAGCGAGATTTGGCGGTACGCCGCCGCGTGCTTTGAAAGGTCGTCGTAAACTATAAGAGCGTCCATTCCGTTTTCCATAAACCATTCGCCCATGGCGCACCCCGCGTAGGGCGCGATGTAAACGTTAGACGCCTCCGAGGCGGCGGAAGCCACAACAACTATCGTGTATTTCAGCGCGCCCTTTTCCTCCAGAAGCCTGATTAAGCGCGCGACTTTTGAATTTTTCTGCCCGACTGCAACGTAAATGGAATACACCGGCCTAAACGATTCGTCTCCGCTTTTAAGGCCTTTGTCGTTAATAATCGCCTGGTTTATGATGGCGTCCAAAGCCACGGCCGTCTTGCCCGTGCTGCGGTCGCCGATGATGAGCTCGCGCTGCCCCCTGCCTATCGGAAGGAGCGCGTCTACCGACAATATGCCCGTCTGCAAGGGCTCCGAAACGCTTTTGCGCGGCAAAATTCCAGGGGCGATTTTCTCGACCGGGTAGGTTTCGGAAAAATCGATTTTCCCCTTGCCGTCTAAGGGGTTTCCAAGAACGTCCACAACCCTGCCCAAAAGCCCTTTGCCCACGGGGACTCTCAAAAGCCTGCCCGTGGTTTTGGCGGTCTGCCCCTCCTTGATTTTAGAGACGTCGCCAAGCAGCACGCACGAGACTCCGTCTTCGCCGAGATTCAGCGCCATGCCGAAAACGCCGCCCTCGAATTCTATCATTTCGTTGTACATAGCCCCGCTTAGGCCGTTTACAAGCGCGACGCCGTCCGCCACCGAAACGATTTTGCCGACGTTTTCGAGGCGGGATTCGGATTCGATTTTTGCTATGCGCGATTCGATTTCTTTGATTATCTCGTTCATTTTGCCTTATAAATTGTTGTTAAAACGGCTTCGCCAAGCCCTCGAGCCTCATTTTTACGGAATTTTCCCAGACCATGTCGCCGATTTCCGCCCTCACGCCGCCTATTAAAGAGTCGTCCCGAACAAACTCTGGCTTGGCCGCCGGATTTTTCGAGCGGGCAAACTCCTCCAATAGCTTTTTTATATCCGCGCTTAAATCGCCCGCGTGAAAAACTTTAGCCGAATTTTTTTCGGCGAGCGCGGACATAAGGCGCAGATACTCCTTCAGGATTTTTAGCGGAACGCCCCGCCCGCGCGCGAAGTCCATAACCGCCCTAACCCTCTCTAAATCCGGCGAGCCGGAAGCGTCGAGAGAGGCGTCAAAAAGGATTTTTGCGGTTTTGGAGGCGGTCATTTTTCCAATTTCTTTGCGGCGGCGCTTGCAATTTTTGCGCGGGTAGAGTCGTCAAGGGCGCCGCTTAAAACGGCCTCGGCGGTTTTTACGACAAGCTCCGCGATTTCGCCCTTCAGG
>JAGBOM010000167.1 GCA_017633865.1 Opitutales bacterium | reverse complement strand
TAAAAAAACAAAAAAAATAAAATCGTTCAGAGTTCTCTGGTTTAGACAGGAGGATTTTGAGCGAAAAACCTGTTTCTTTTTGCCGAAGCAACAAACTTAGGGCGTTTTTAGCGTTTTTGCGCCCGAGAGCTCAAACATATAAACAAATTCCCAAAGATCCCAACGTTCGTTTTGCGCGAAATATCTTTTCTGATATTTTGCTTGCATGAACATCATAAGAAGTTTCCAAAACAAATCAAAAACAATAATATATTCGATTGCGAACTGCGCGAATCCAAAAGAGCAAAAGGTAATTGACGCATGCATCGCGTTTGCGCGTAGCGCGTCGAGCTTTGCCCTGCAAAATCTGGATGGCGGCAACGCGCGGGACATTGCCAAAAAAATTTACGGGGACGCCTTTGACGCGCCGCGCTTGATAGACGCGTATAAACGCATAATGGGGCTCATTGATTCTCGCCTAAAAATCAGGAGGGAGACAGTTTTTGTTTCGGAAGACGGCGAAGAATTTAAGGAAGTTTTGTCGAGCGCGAATCCGCAAACAAACGAAATAATCGTTTACGATTCCCTGTTTTCGGAAAGCGTTTCCAACAACAAGCGCTTAACTCCAAACGCGGCCACGATTTTGCACGAAATCGCGCATTTAATAGGTCTTAAAAGCGACGCGAATTTTGGCGATATAAACAGCGCGGAATGCCTGCAAAATTTTACGCTCTTAATATGCGGGATTATAGACGAATCCGAACTCTCGGCAAAAAACGACATTGAAAACTTGAGAGGCCAAAACGGCGAATTGCCGAATTGGGTAACACAGCCGCGGGCTCCGAAAGGCACCCACGAAGGCGGACAATGGATAAAAGAAGGAGCTCCCACAACCCCGTAAAAAAAAGCTCAAAAAAATCAAACGAAAGCTGGTGGCAATGTAAGAATATCGCATACAAAAAATAAAATGGAAGACGTCGAAAATCTTATAAAAGATTTGCCTATGCAAAATTCGATAATTTCTTGGAATGAAGATTCTTTTTCATTCGAAAAGGTCAGAGAACTTCCTAGCGATATTGATATAAAAGAAGATGAAGACATCGAGAAATATAAAGTTGAAAAAAATATATATGGGGAACCATTAATATTGAAATAGAAGACTTAGATCCTAATACCGACTATACCGTTTGGTTTATTCAAAAATATAAATATGAAGATAGTGAAACAGGGGAAGCAAAGGAAAGGTCATACGCATGGGCATACGACAGAAAATCCGACGAGAATAGATCTATTAAGATTAATAGAGCTGGAATGATAAACCAAGACAAGGCTAATTCCGTACAGGAATTTAAAGATGGCGTAATAGATATTGAAAGCAATATTATATTAATAAAGGGTAAAGTAAGGGAAAACTTCGATTCTCCGGATAAAGTTAATTGGAAAAGCCAAAAAGATGAAGAAATGCGCGAAAACAAATATGACGATAATAAAGACGATCCTTTTTTCGATGCCCAAAAAGAGTATGGCTTAGGATCGTACGGCGCGGCGCACGCCAACTATGAATCGGAAGATGGAGGCGGAGTGAATAATCAACTGCCAAAGAATAAACCCATAAATAAAAAAACAATAAAATTCCATATCGACTTAGATAAAGAAACTATAAAAGTCGGCGGAGAAATTGTGGATCACAAGAAAAAGGACGGAGGAAGCTCAAATAAAGAGAAGAAAAGCGGGAAGCCTTTAAATAGGATTTAAAGATATATCTTAACGGGATTGTCGCGAGGGTTTTCTTGGTTTTCAAAATGTTGTTTTTTTAGGGAATCCGCGAAATCCTTTAGGACGCTTTTTTGCTTTTCGCTCAAGGCCTCGTCGCGCAGGGCTTCGCCTAAAAATTCTTGAGCGCCGTCAAAATCGGAATTGTCGCAAGCCGATTTTATCATCGCAAAATACGCCATAAACAATCCTCCTTTATAAAATCCGCCCATTATTTCTTTTGCCAGGGGCGGATTGTAATACGGGTTTTTTACGGCGTAGATTCTATTTAACGCCGCGAAAACAACTTCGTCTTTTTTTAGGTAAATCTCGGCTTCTTTTAATTTGTATTTCCCGTCTTTCGCGGATTTAGACTTGGCCTCTTGAATGCCGCGGAGCCAGCCGTCCAAAATCTTTGATATCTTGCCGTTTTTTAGCGATTCAAATTTGTCGAAATATGCCGCCGCTTTTTCCGGATTTTCTTCGGCTTTTACGCTTAGCCTGCCGGAGTAAATAAGGTGCATTATATAGGCGGAGCTCAGTTTGTTCGTCCACCTTTCCATTACAAAAACGGCGAAATCCGCGTCTCGCGGCGCGAATTTGCCCGTATAAAAATTTTCCCAGCCGAGCGTTCTATATTCGTCCCATATATGGAAGGCGGTTTTTAGGAGGAACGCGAATTGCTCCCCGTTTTTTTCCGCTCCCAAGCCTTTATAATACATATACGCCTTCAACAGCCTTAGCTCGTAATCCTCCTCGTTTATAAGCGCCAGAGCTTTTTTGTAATCCGCTTTTGTGCCTATTGCGCAAATATAGTGCTTGGCCAAGTTCGCGTTGACGTACGGGCTATGGATTTCGCCTTTATTTTCGTAGGCTTTTTGCGCGAAGAAAAACGATTTTTGCGCGTCCAAAATTTTTGGCGTGCGGTCTTCCGCGGAAGGCTCGGAAATTTCGTAGAGGTTTTTGCAATGCGCGTCAACGCTCTCGTCGCCCGTAAGCGAATTTAAAACCTCTTTGCCAAAACCTTGGTAGTACAGGGATTTTTCCAAGTCGCGCAAAAAAGATTCCCGCGCGGCGCCGCCAAACGCCGCGCAAAGCGGAAATAAAAAGAGTATGCAAAAAATCGCGCGCATGATTAAAATGTGGAGCCCCCAAAATTTATCGAATTTTAACATTAGGAGATTTTTTAAATTTGTCAAATTTTTTGGCTTCGCGCTTTTGGCGCAAAAATTCGTTGCTTTGCAAAAAAAGCAAATTCAAACACAGTGAGCCTTCTTGCCGAAGCAACGAACTTCTAAAAATACAAAGCCAAAAACGCCCAGAGTTCGGTTGTTTAGGCGCATTGATTTTGAATGCGGAAGCAGGCGCGAGAAACAAAGAAGCAGCAAACTTCTAAAAATGCGAAGCCAAAACCGTCCTGAGTTCGTTGGTTTTGGGGCAGAGATTTTGAGCGCAGTTCAAGTAGCAAGAAAAAGACGGCGATGGAGTGTATTTAGCATACTCGACATTGCCGTCTTTTTTTTAAGCGACACAGAAATGCGCCAAAACAAGGGCTAGCCCTTGACCTTCGGCGCGGAGCCCCGCGCCTCTTGCCAAAAGACGCATTAAACTTCGTTTAATAGCTCGATTAGAAAAAAATCCTATTAAAAATAGAAAAAATAAAACCGCCCAGAGTTCGTTGGTTTTGGGGCAGAGATTTTGAGCGCAGTTCAAGGAGCAAAAAAAAGACGGCGATGGAGTGTATTTAACATACTCGACATTGCCGTCTTTTTTTTAAGCGACACAGAAATGCGCCAAAAGCTCTCCCCAAAACTAGTTGCGGGGGTCTATAGACGACAGCAACTCCTTCAGGAACTCCGGATGGTTGGCGCACTCGAACTTCGCCTGCAAGGCTTTGGCGTCGGGGTTGAGCTTAATCTTAAGCTTGTTCCAGCCCTTGTCGAAAGGCAGAATCTTGTAGGCCTTGCCGCCGTCGGCAGAGTGGTCGGCCATATTTTTGCCGTTCAGCTCAAGACCCGCCGGGCTTGCCATAACCAAATTCAAAACCGGCATATTGGGCTCGGCCAAAAGATCGACCAAAGACCTCGGGCTGTAAACCCAGAACGTAATTTCGGAAACGCCTGCGGGGATTTTAATGGCGCCGTTTTTGGACGCCTTTAAAATTTCGCTTTGCGTGGCGCTTTTAATAATTTTCGCCTTAGCGAGCCCGGATTGGGCGTCGAGAGCCTTGAGCTCGTCAAGATTTGCGTCGGAGAACTTCGCGCCGACGTTCGCGAACATATCGGAGAGAAGCTTTACGGTTTCGGTTGTTATCGGCGAAAAGTCGATTGTCGAAACGATAATCTCGCCGCCCTTTGGAAGCTTTGCGGACATTATCGCCCTGCCGCTGCCCTTGCGCTCGCGCTCGCTGCGGATTACCGCGCCCGTTTTTGCGTACTCGGCGCGCTTGTTCCACTGCTGCCAGTCGGTATTGCAGGCCTCGGCAAGGAGCGCCGCCTTCTTTGCGAACGCGCCCGACAGGCCGTAGCGCATAAGGGAGGTGTTGTTCGAGACAAGCTCGCTAAAGTACAAGTCTTTATGGGACTTGCCCGACAAAAGCGGCGAGTTTGCCGTTTTTAAAAACGACGTCGCCTTGCGCTTATCAAGCTCGATTTTGTTTTTGCCCAGAATTGAATTAAGCTGCTCGACGCTTTCGGGGCACACGCCCCAAACGACGATTCTCGCGCCGCTTGAAGCCGCGCGCTTGAGCTCCGCGAACTTTTCGATTTTGCGCGAGCCGTCCACTATGACGAGGGCGCCGCCGTAGTTTGCGGCTTTCTTTGCGGCGTCGAGACCCGCGGCGCGCATTTGCACCGCGAGCGGGGAATTTTCGTCGGCGAAGAGGAAAGTCTGCGAGGCCTTGAGGGGCTCCGCCTGCGCGGGGGTTTCGGGATAGGTTATATTAAAGGGCGCAATCGGGTCGGAATTCGCGGCGCGGGCGGCGTCGAACATCGGCCACGGCTCGTAAAGCGGCAAAGAGTTGTCGTAGCCGGGGTTCAGCGTTGTTGTATAGGGGCCGAGGCGCTCGGGCTGCATGCCGTACTCGCCCTCCACATACTTGCCGAAGAACACGCCGTCGGTAATTTCGACTGGTCTTGACGTGTCGGCAAGGCCGAGCGGCAGGGGCTTTAAGCCGTACCAGGCGATGTTGAAGACGCATGCGTAGGCCGCGCCCTTTTCGCGCTGGGCTTTGAGGTCGCGGTAGGTTTCGATTGCGATGGCCTCCATTCTGCCAAGCATGGATTCGTACGCCCTGTCGCCGTTATATTTCGAGGCCTGAAGCGGCGTGCCGTAATAGGCCATGGTCTGCTCGCCCACGCCCCAAGGCAAAGGCTGTTTTGAAAGGCTGTCGATATTGGCGTAGTGCCCCATTGCGGTCGGGAAGCGGGTCTGCTTGGGGCGGTTGGTTTCGCCGTCGCCGCTAATCCAGTCGCGGGTGGGGTCGAACTTGCGGGCGATGTCAATCCAGCCGTTCATGTTGTCTATCACCCTTGAAACAAGCTCCTCCGGAGACTTAAACACGTGGATTGCAACCGCCAGAACTTCGTTGCAGACGCTCCAGCCGAAAACCGACGGGTGGTTTCTGTCGCGCTTTACGAGGCGCTCGATGTGCTCCTTGCACCTTTGCATGTAAAGGTCGCTGTCGTACTTGGGGGCTCCGCCGCTAGCCCATATGGCGGATTCGTCCAAAACGCAAATGCCCATTTCGTCGGCGAGATCAAGATAAAATTCCGGATACGGCTGGGCGTGGAATCTGACGGCGTTTATGTTGGCGTCTTTCATCATTGTAAAGAGCGCCCACGCATAGCGGCGGGTCATCTGCGGAACGCCCATGAAGTGCCACGAGTCGCCCTTAAGCTGGTATTTCTTGCCGTTTAAAAGAAGGTCTTTGCCCTCTATTGAAAACTGCCGCCAGCCGAAGCGCGTCATTTTTACGTCGGCATTCGCGCCGCTTAAAGAGACGAGCGCGCCGTACAAATTCGGGGTTTCGGGAGTCCAAAACTTGAGGCCGGAAACGTTGCCGAGCTCGAGGGTGAAGGTTTTTGTGGAGTTCGCCTTTACGACGCCCTCCGCGCCCTTCGGGAATTTGGCAGCCGCATTGGGGAGGTATTCGCCCTTTTCAACAGGGGCTTCGATTGCGCCCTTGCCCGCGAGATTTTTCCATTCCCTGATTTCGCCCGCCAAAACCGCCTTCTTGTCGGAGGAGGTCGGGTTTGCGACTTCGACTTCCAAAGCGAGCTTTGAGTTCTTGACGTCGGGGCGCACGAAAACGTCCTTAATGTAAACTTCGGGCTTCGCGAGCAAATAGACGTCCTGCCAAATGCCGGTAATCTGCTCGCCCCAGAACGAGCCGCCCATATATTCTATTCTGCCGTACTTGCCCTGATTGTTGTAAAGCGCGGCCTTTGCGACGCCCACCATCAGCTCGTTTTCGCCGCCGACTTTAACGGCGTTAGTAATGTCGGCCTCAAAGGGCATAAACATGTCGAAATTGTCGGCGACCTTCTTGCCGTTTACGTAAACTTCGCAATAGCCCATAACGCCGTCAAAGCGCAAAATCGCGCGCTTGCCCTTCCAGCTTTGCGGCACGGAAAAAGAGCGCTTCATCCAGCCCATTTTCGCGTCGAGCCACTTTTGCGGATAGCTCGGGTAGGCGTTGAAATCCCCGCCCTTGACGTTTTTGGAAGCGAAGTTGTTTATGTTCCAGGCGGACGGGATTTTTATTTTAACAGGGTCTGCCTCGAATTTTTCCGGCGGGCGGAAGTCCGCCTTGCCGCCACTATATATGGGCATAAAATCCCAAGAGCCGTTAAGGCATATTTCGCTTCTTACAGCCCTTTCGGGCTCGGAAACTTTGTTCGCGACCGGATTAAACCTGTGGTTAAACTGCACGCTGGCCGACGCCGAAAGGGGCGCGAGCGCGCACAGCGCCAGCATTGCCGGCAGCAGCGATTTTTTTACTGATTCCATCATAACAAACCTTTTTGTTTTTAAAATCGGGCGGTGTTCCTCCACGCGCCATACAATATTTTTTCGGAACGATTTTTGCGCATCGCGAAAAATTTTGCAAAGAAAATTTTTTGAGATAAATTCTTGCAAAATTTTCCGCGATGCGCATAGTTTTGAAACATACTTTCAAAAAAATGCAAATTCGCGGAAACTCCGCCGAATGAATCTTTTTTTATTTTTAACCCGAAAAAACGAAGGAATCACTATGGATAATTTCAACCTGTACATGCCCACAAGAATTCTGTTCGGCAATGGCGCGGTAAAGTCCGCGGCAAAATATATGCCGAAAAACGCGCGCGTTCTGCTCGCCTACGGCGGCGGCTCGGCAAAGAAAAACGGGGCGTATCTCGACGTAAAAAAAGCGCTTTCGGGCTGCAAAAAAGTTGTCGATTTCGGCGGGATTGAGGCGAACCCCGAATACGAAACCTGCCTCAAGGCCGTGGAAGTCGTAAAAAAAGAAAAGCTAAACTACATAGTGGCTCTCGGCGGCGGCTCGGTTATAGACGCCTGCAAATTTATTGCGGGAGCGGTGTTTTTTAAGAAAGACCCGTGGCAAATACTTTCAAAATCTGCCCCGATAAAGGAAGCCCTGCCGATAGCGGTAGTGCTTACCATGCCCGCGACCGGCTCTGAGATGAACCAAAACGCCGTTGTAAGCCGCCGCGAAACTAACGAGAACCTGTCATTTGCGAGCGAAAAGGTGATTCCGCAATTCTCC
>JAGBOM010000020.1 GCA_017633865.1 Opitutales bacterium | reverse complement strand
GGCGTCGGCGTCGAAGAAAAGCGCGGTCTCTCGCCCGCTTAAATCGGCCTTCAACCGCGCGGAGCGCGCCGCGTTTTTTAGGACGGCGGGCAGCGGGCGGCTTTCCAAATTGTCCAAAAACGAGAAATTTAAAACCGTAAAAATAGACACCATCGCGATTATGGCTATAACCGCCAAAATCTCGAACAGGGTAAACGCGCCCCGCAATCCGCCATTTTTGCGCGCGGCCAAAAAGATTCCTCCAGCCTAAAATCAGGCTACCAGTTGCCGATGTCGTCGTCACTTTGGACGCCGTCGGGGCCCAAAGACCAAACGTCGAAGGAGTCCGCATTGTGCGTGCCCGGGAAGGCGTACTGGTAGGGCTTCTTCCACGGGTCGAGCGGAATCTCCTTAATGTACGGGCCCTTCCAATTCTCCTCCGAGCCCTCCGGAGCCTTTATGAGCGCCGCGAGCCCCTCCTCCGTCGATGGGTAGTGCCCGACCGCGAGCTTATACGCCATCAGCGGGGTCTGCACTCCCCCCTTGACGAACGACTTCGCAAGGCTGTCCTGCGCGCCCGACATAATTTTATCCAAATTGCCGACCACAAACGACACAAGCAGCGCCATCAGCCCGATTACTATCAATATTTCAAAGAGCGTAAACGCCCTTCTAACCCCGTGTTTTCTATTCTTCATATAAATATTAGTGTGTTCAAAATTAAAAATAGAATACCCCCTTTTATATGTAAACACAAAATTTCCCCAAAAGTTTCACGAAGGCTACGCCCTCGACGTGAGATGCTTTGCATCTCGTGTGGAGCTTCGGCGCGGAGCCCCGCGCCTCTTGCCAAAAGCCGCATTGAACTTTGTTCAATAGCTTGATTAGGGATTATCCGAAAATAGGCTATTTGGGGGTTGACAAAATAGGCATTGAAACGGATAGTTTTTTGTTAGATATACCACATGAAAGCTATATTTTTTATATTTCTGGGCGGGTTTTTTCTATGCGGGTGTTACACCCACAAAATTACCGTTATAGACGCGAAAACGCTCCAGCCCGTGCCCGACGCCCTGGTTTTAACGGACAAGCAATACACATTCACAAGCCATGTCAGAGCCTACAAGACAAACGACCGCGGCGTTATAAGTCTCGACTACCAGCCGACTTCCATTTTTGCGGGCAAGCGCGGATACTGGATGGGGACGGAGAATTGCCCGAATGTTATATTTCTCGTTGACGAAAAAACGGATCCGTCTAAATACGCTCAAAACAAGGAATTTCCTGCCCTATATGCGCCCTATGAATATTTAGATAAAGGCGACCCGCTATACAAGGAATGGAAGGATTACGCCGAAAATCAGAAAATGTTGAAAAAAGAATTTTTCGCCAAAAGCGAACTCAAAACACGGTGAGTTCGTTTATTTTGGCGAGCGATTTTGGATGCGGAAGCAGGCGCAAAAAAATCCTGCGATAGGAGTGTGCTTAAACGCACATGACTATTGCGGGATTTTTGAAGCAACGAACTTCCGCGCCAAAAGCGCGAAGCCAAAATTTTAAGTTGACGCCCGCCCCCCGACAGCCTTAGCATTGAGCTTATATTTATTTCCAAGCAATTTACACTGTAAAAATATAAGGACAACACCATGCTAAAGCAAATCGACCACCTCGGCATAGCCGTAAACAAAATCGAGGACGTTCTCCCCTACTACGAAAAAATCCTCGGCCTAAAATGCGAAGGCGTTGAGGAGGTTCCCAGCCAAAAAGTAAGAACCGCTTTCTTCACAATGGGCGGCGTTCATCTTGAGCTGCTCGAACCCACATCGCCCGACAGCCCCATCGCGAAATATTTGGAAAAGAACCCCCGCGGCGGCATACACCACGTCGCCTTCTTTACCGACGACCTCCCCTCGGAGCTCAAAAGGGTCGAGGAGGCGGGCGCAATCCTTATCGACAAGGCTCCCCGCCCCGGCGCGCACCACAAGGAAATCGCCTTCCTGCACCCGAAGTCCACGGCGGGCATTCTTACGG
>JAGBOM010000019.1 GCA_017633865.1 Opitutales bacterium | reverse complement strand
AGAGAGTCGTCGATGTCGTAGTTGGAGTAGACGTTTTGGACGTCCTCCAATTCGTCGAGAGTGTCTTCGAGGCGGAGTATTTTTTGGGCGGTTTCGGCGTCGTTAACGGGAACGAGCGTGTTGGGAATCCAAGCGAGGTTGGAGTCGTCGGCCTCGATGCCCGCCTTTTCGAGAGCGGCGGCTACGGCGTCGTATTCGCCGATGGGGCAGAGCACTTCAAAGTGGTCCTCGTTGTTGATGATGTCCTCCGCGCCGGCGTCGAGGACGATTTCCATAAGGGCGTCTTCGCTGGTTTTGTCGGCGCCGATTATGAACTGGCCCTTCTTGGTGAAATTGAACATCAGCGCGCCCTGGGTGGCGAGGTTGCCTCCGAGCTTTGTGAAGGTGGAGCGCACCGCCGCGACGGAGCGGTTTTTGTTGTCGGTTGTAACTTCCACGATAAAGCCTACGCCGCCCGGGCCGTAGCCTTCGTAAACGATTTCTTCATAGGAAACTCCGGGAAGCTCGCCCGTGCCTTTTTTAATCGCCCTTTCGACGTTGTCGGCGGGCATATTGGCGGCCTTGGCTTTTGCCAGAAGGGTTCTGAGGCGCACGTTGGTTTCGGGGTCGCCGCCGCCGGCTTTCGCGGCGAGCGTCAAATCCTTGCTGATTGCGCTGAAGATTTTTCCGCGCTTTGCGTCAACCGCAGCCTTATGTCTTTTAGTTGTAGCCCATTTGCTATGTCCTGACATTGTATTATCCTTTTTATTTTGTTTGCTGTTATGGCTCTATTAAATATTGGGTTTAAAAATTTCAGTTTTTCGGGGTTTTTGCAATTATTTTCTTTTGGCGGGGGTGGAGCGGCCTCCCGGGTTTTTCCGGTAGGAGGAGTCGTACTTAGTCCCCTTCAAGGCCTGCATTTTTTGAGCCTGCTCGGCGGCCATGGCCATTCTCTGCATGAATCCAGGCTTTGCGGCGGCGGGCTTTTCGAGAACGTAGGAGGCTCTTTTGCTGTTTACGATTATTGTTTGAATCAGGCCTATAAAGCTTTGCATCGTCCAGTACAATATTACGCCCGACGGGAAGTTGTAGCATATAAAAAGCATGAACGCGGGCATCAATACCGACATCATGACCTTTTGCGTCTTGTCCGCGGAGGGCATCGGCACAATGTTCATCTGCACAACCGTAAGCAGAATGTTTATCAAAATTAGCGGGTGGATTGAAACGCCCATTACGCTTTCAAAGCCCGGAATGTAGTCGGGCAGGGACAAATCCCTTATCCACATAAAGTGCGCGAACCTCACTCCCGCGGAGGTTTGGAGCATATAGTACAGCCCGAGGAAAATCGGCAGCTGTATAAACATCGGAAGGCACCCCGCGAGCGGGTTTATGCCGTACTCCGAGTAGAGCTTCATGGTCTCCTGGCTGATTTTCTGCTGGTTGCCCGCGTACTTCTTTTTGATTTCGGCAAGCGGCTGCTGAAGCTTGCCCATTTTCAGCTGCGAGCGTATTTGCACAGAGGTAAGCGGCCAGAGGCAAAGCCTTACGATGAGGGTTAAAATTATAATCGACCAGCCCCAGCTCCAGTCGGGGGCGATTTTTTCGACGGCGGAATTTATCATCGAAAGCAGTATCGAAAGCGGCTTGCTTATAATCGTAACCCAGCCGAAATTCATAATAAGATCCTGGTTCTTGCCGAGAGCCGAAAGGTTTGTGATTTCCTTAGGCCCTACGTAGAACGTGCCGTCTATCTGCGCGGACTGCTTCGGCGCGAGCTCGGCGAGGTTAAAGCCCATAAAGCCCGATATGGCGTTTTTCATGTGGCTTTGCTTCGCGGAGGGGTTTATTAAAAGGGGCTTTGCAAAGCCGCCGTCGCCGCTTGT
>JAGBOM010000166.1 GCA_017633865.1 Opitutales bacterium | reverse complement strand
GGGGAGCGCCGCCATGAGCGCGAAAATTTTTCGCCTAAACGCCGCGCAGACGATTGCGGCAATTAAAATAAGCGAAGCCGCCAAACTTCGCGCGGAGTCTTCAGAGGCGATTTTCTCGTTGTGGGCGGAGATTCTATACGAGGCCGAAACCGCGACTTTCACCCCGGGGTTTCCCCGCTCGATATTTTTTGGGTGGGCGAGGGCGGGCTGGGCGATTTCCGCGCTTTGGGCGGAGTCTTTGGCGTCGGCGTCGAACGAGGCCGCGACAAGGGCGAGGCCGCTTTCCTTAAACACGGTTTCGGGCGGATTCGGGAGCTTTTTTCTGAAAATTTCCAGAAGCCCGAAGGGGTCGGCTTCGAGCGTTTGGGCGCCTGCTGAAAACCCCGCGATTAGCAGCTCCCTGCGGATTTTTTTTAGGCGGCTTGATATATTTTGCGTTTTTACGGCCTCGAGCGCGGCAAGCTCGTCCGCCTCCGTAAAGACGGCGGGGGCGAAATCGAGGGCGAGCCCGGTCGATTTTTTAATGTCAGCGCCCGCCATGTCGAACGCCGATTTTTTTGCGCGCGGCAGGCCGCTTAGGCTTTCGGAAAATTTTTTTGAGAGGGCTGCAATATCGGCGTTTTTATCGTCCGCGCGGAGCAGAAAATAGAGGCTGTTTGAGAGGTCGAACTTTGAAAGAACCGTCTCGTAGTCCGAAATCGTCGCGTCTTTTAAGGGCAGAATGTCGGACACGCTTTGGTTGAATTTCGCCCCGCATGCCGCCGCCGCGCAAAGAGCCGCGAACAATCCAAGCCCCGCCGCCGCCGCGAGCGGCCTTTCAAAAATAAATTTGTGGATTTTCCAAAGCATCGGCTATTTTTTTACGGCCAGTTTTTTGAGGGCGGATTTCGGCAGCAGAAGCGATTGGAAAGTTAGCTTTGTGTTCATGCACGAAATTATGAAAGTGTCCTTAAACGGCCTGTAGTGCGACGAGGCCGTGGACTTTTCCGTATATAGCGTCGGGATTTTCACGCTAAGAATTCTGCCGCCCGCCCAGATTGTCTTTACGAGCATTTCCGCCTCGTAGGCGTACGCGCCGAACGAGATTTTGAGCCTTTTTACAAGCCCGAGGGGGTAGCAGCGATAGCCGCACTGCGTGTCGGCGAGCGTTTGCGAGGTTTCGACGCGGAACCAGAAGTTGGAAAATTTATTCATGAACCTGCGCTTTTCGGGGATTCCCTCCGCGGAAAAATCGCGCACGCCCGCTATGAGGGCGTCGGGATTCTTTTGCGAGAGGGCGACGATTTCGGGCAGAAGGCGGGGGTCGTGCTGGCAGTCGGCGTCGAGCGAGACGGCGTGGGTAAAGCCCATTTCGTCCGCCTTTTTAAAGAGCCGCTTAAGGGCTTCGGACTTGCCGAGGTTTTTTTCGCCGCGGATTAAGAGCGCGCGCGGGTGCTTTTGTACGGGCGGGTTCGAGCCGTCGTCGTAAACTATGGCGTCTAACCCTTCGGGCAGGCCGTCGAGGACTTTCGGAAGGGTGTCGGCATGGTTGTAGCAGGGTATGACCGCGCAGTATTTCATTTTTTTAAGTTCAATAATCCGCAAGGCTAACGCTCAAATTAAAATTGACAATACAATTCAACGCCTCTTATTTTTATGATTTTTATTGCCGGCACAGCGCCGCAATCCACACATAAAAAACATGCAAGCGACTCCCGAAAATCTTTTGAAACGCCGCGAAATATCGGAAAAACTCAAGGCCAAACTCATCGAAAATCTCGACCTGCCCTACGAGACTTACGATTTGCGCGACGACGTCGCCCTTATCGGCTCGGGGCTCGGCCTCGACTCCCTCGACATTTTGGAGGTCGTCTTGTGCGTGGAAAAACTTTTCGGCGTGAAGGTTCCGGAGCTCAGCGCGCACATTTTGCGCTCTTTCAACACTTTAACAGACTATATCGCGGAGGCTAAGGCTTAAGATGCTTGAAAGCTTGAAAAATCTCTGGGCCGATTGCGGCGCGAAATTTTGCGAAATATATTCAAGGGAGGCTGTTTCGGAAGTCGCGGGGTTTTCGGCGGAGGCCGAGGCCGCGCGCAAGACAGCCGTATTTTGCGACTTTTCCTTCGCGGGCAAATTCAAATATCCCGAAGCCGAGGGCATGGATTTTCTCGACGGAGTTTTGGCGCAGAACATTTTGAAGCTCCGCTACGGCAAGGTGCTCGACACTTTTTTGGCGCGCGAAAACGGCGAAATCGCCGCGGAGTGCTTTGTCGGCAATATTGACGACAGCCTCTACCTAATCGCCGAAAGCGTCGCCGG
>JAGBOM010000018.1 GCA_017633865.1 Opitutales bacterium | reverse complement strand
AATTTTTAGGAAAATACGAATATGACATTGGCATTGTCTCCGCTAAACAAACCCGTGGAAATTCTGCAAAACCCGATAAATTCCGACGCCAAAAGAAGGCTCGAAACCCTCGGCATAATTGTGGGCAGGCGCGTTTTGCCCGTGGGGGAATCCGCGGGAAGCCTGATTTTAAAGGTCGGAGACTCCAAAATCGCGCTCAACAAATCGACCGCGATGCAAATAAAAGTAAAACTATGAAAACGCTTAACGATTTAAAAACAAAAGAATGCGCGCGCGTCGTAAAAATAGCCGGCGCAGGCGCGGTAAGAAGAAGGCTTTTCGACATGGGGCTTACTCCGAACACGGAGGTTCTCGTGCGCAAAACCGCCCCGATGGGCGACCCCGTCGAAATCGTAATAAGAGGCTACGAGCTCTCGCTTAGAAAGAGCGAGGCCGAACTTGTAATTATCGAGCGGTAAAAATGAAAATTTCAAACCTGAAAATAGCGATAGCCGGCAACCCGAACTGCGGCAAAACCACGCTTTTTAACTCCCTCACAAACCTAAGGGCGCACGTCGGCAACTGGCCGGGCGTCACGGTGGAGAAGAAGGAGGGCAAAATCGACTTTATGGGCAAAACCGTCGAAGTGGCGGATTTGCCCGGAGTGTACTCGCTCTCGCCCTACTCCCCCGAGGAGAAAATCGCGCGCGACTACATTTTGGACGGCGGCGCGGACGTCATAATAAACATTGTCGACGCCTCCAACATCGAAAGAAACCTCTACCTTACAACCCAGATTCTGGAAACCTCCGCCCCCGTCGTGGTCGCCCTGAATATGACGGACATCGCGCGGAAAAACAATATCCGCCTGGACACTTCCGCCCTTTCAAAAAGGCTCGGCGCGCCCGTGGTGGAAATCTGCGCCCTGAAAAATGAGGGGTTGAAAGACCTTCTAAAAGCCTGCCTTAAAGCGGCGGAAAGCCCCCGCGAGCCCTTTGACGCATTCGCGGGCTCCTCCCTCGAAGAACCCGTAAAAAAGATAGCGGAAATCGCCGCGGCCGCGGGCAAAAAGAACCCGAAAATGCTCGCCGCCTGCGCGGTGGAGTCGGGAGCCGAAAATTCGGGCTTCTCAAAATCGGAAGCGGAGCAAATCGAAAAAATCCTTTCCGAAACGCCGCCCCACCCCGTTTTAGGCGCGGACTTTGAAGCTATCATCGCGGACACCCGCTTCAACAAAATCGGCGGGGTTTTAAGCGGAATTTTAAAGAAGCCCGCGATGAGCGAAAAGCTTACGGCCTCCGACAAGGCGGACAGAATTTTGACGGGCAAAATCCTCGGCCTGCCGATATTTTTGGCGATTAGGGCGGTAGTATTCAACCTCACCTTCGGCGAGGACTTGCTGTTTTTGCAATCAATCGCGGGGCTTTTCGGGGTTGAAATCGGGGCGGTTGAAAGCCCGGGAGTGATGCTGCAGGGCTGGGCGGAATCCCTCATAGAATGGATAAGCTCGGGCGCCGCGGCGGGTCTTGAAAGCGCGGGCGCGAGCGGCTGGGTGCGCGGGCTGGTTGTGGACGGCGTTTTGGCGGGCGTGGGCGCAGTGCTAAGCTTCGTGCCGCAAATTTTGATGCTCTTCCTCTTCCTTTCAATTATGGAGGACACGGGCTACATGGCGCGCGCCGCGTTTTTGACGGACAAATTCCTGCGCAAGTTCGGCCTTTCGGGCAAGGCGTTCATGCCGATGATTATGTGCTTCGGCTGCTCCGTCCCCGCGATGATGGGCGCAAGAACCCTCGAAAACCCGAAGGAGCGCAGGCTTATGATAATGCTCGCCCCGTTCTTCTCGTGCGGGGCGAAGCTCCCGATTTGGGCGATTTTCGCGGCGGCGATTTTCCCGAAGAACGCCGACTTGGCGATTTTCGCGATTTACCTTTCGGGCATAATCGTGGCGTTCATCGCCTCGCTAATCCTGAAAAACACTATTTTAAAGGGCGAGCCCTCCCCGTTCATTTTGGAGCTTCCCCCGTACAGGATTCCGACGCTCAAAAACGTGCTTGCCAACCTTTGGGAAAAGCTCAAGCATTACATAACAAAGGCCGCCACAATCATAGCGGGAGCCACGGTCGTAATTTGGTTTCTCTCAAGCTTCGACTTCTCGCTCGGAATGGTCGAAACCTCGTCAAAAGAGAGCATTCTGGGCTCGATAGGCTCGTTTATCGCCCCGATATTCGCGCCCCTGGGCTGGGGCGGCGGCGACTTGGGCTGGAAGGCCGTAACCGCCGCGATTACGGGCTTGATAGCGAAGGAAATGGTGGTGTCGACAATGGGCGTATTGTACAACCCCGGAGTCGAGGGCGACGCCCTCGAAGACGAAGCCGCGGGAACGGCGCTCGGCCTTGCAATATCGGCGACATTCTCGCCGCTTGCGGCCGTTTCCTACATGCTCTTCAACCTCCTAAGCGTGCCCTGCATGGCGGCTGTCGCAACCGCCCACGCGGAATTCGGAAGCACAAAACAGACGTGGATTACGATTGCGTTCTGGCTAAGCACAGCTTGGATTGTGTCGTTCTTGGTTTATAACGTGGGCTCGATTTTCTTTTAATTAAAACTATGAAAACTATAGACATTTTAGTAGCGTTTGCCGCAATGGCGATTGTCCTTTTTACGATATTTTACAATGTAAAAAGGCTGAAAAACGGAGGCTGCTCCTGCTGCTCAAACCCCTGCTGCTCCCCGCGCAAGAAGGAAAAATCCTGCGGCTGCCATAGCGGAGAGAAAGCGGAGGAATCCTCAAAAGACGGCGGGCAAAACAGCGAATCCTGCGGCTGCCCGCATTGCAGGCGCTAAAAACATTTCGTTTCATATCTGTATGCATAGCGGAAAGGGGTCGCCCAAAAGGCTTCCCCTTTCTTTTTTTTGCCCAAAAGCCCGCCCGCAAAATAAATTTTTATTCCTTTGCTATAATCGGGGCGTAGATTTCGGCTTGCGGGCATAAAAACAACTCGTATAGTAAAAAATATGCGAAAAAATAAAAGCTCCAGCTCCCGTTCCAACTCCATAAAATACCTTGCGGCTGTCGCGGCGGCGGCGTTCGCATGGGCTTTTATTTTTTTGGTTCCCCCGGAATTTATGGGGATAAAAAATTACCTAAAACTCTCCCCCGTGGAGCGCAACTACCTTGCGGGGCTGAAAAGCAAATACTCCGGCGCCCAGCGGGAGCTTTCGCCCGAACAGGCGAAGTCCGTCATAAAAAACGCCCTAAAATTTATGGACGAGGCCAAAGACTCGCCCGCGTCTTTCAACACGCCCGAGGCTCTCGCCCTGCTGTTCGGCACAGCCTGCGCCGAAACGCTTTTAAAGCCCCGCTACCAAGACTTCGGCGGCGACGCAATCGGCCTTTTCCAAATCGACTATTTTACATTTAAAGACTTGTGGGAACGATTTATCCCAAACACCCGCCCCGCCCTCTACTCCAAAATGCGCGAAAAATATTCAAGATTTCCAAACGGCGAAATCTACTTCGAAGACCTACAGCTAAGCGACGAGCTCTGCGCTGTGTTCGCGCGCATGAAGTACGCCATGAATCAAGAGCCCCTCCCCCCCGCCGACAATATCGAAGCCCAAGCCCTCTACTATAAAAAACACTACAACACCCGCCTCGGCAAAGCCACCCCCCAGTCCTACATCGACCGCTTACAAGGACGAAGTCCTTGACCTTCGGAAGCTCCGCTTCCTCTCTTGTGTTACTTCGGCGCGGAGCCCCGCGCCTTTTCTGTTTTTACCCGCATTGCTACGCAATGGCTCGCTTAAGCAAAATCCGAATAAAAAATAGTCTTAAAAAAGAGTAAATTCATAAACCGTTGTGAACCTTTTTAGGCGCATTGATTTTGGATGCGGAACAAGGGCGAGCCCTTGACCCTCGGAAGCTTTGCTTCCTCTCTTGTGTTGCTTCGGCGCGGAGCCCCGCGCCTCCTGCACAAAGACGCATTAAACTTCGTTTAATCGCTTCTTTATAGAAAAATCCGAATAAAAAGTCTTAAAAAAGAGTAAATTCAAAAATCGTTGTGTGCCCGTTTAGGCGCATTGATTTTGGATGCAGAAGCAGGCGCGAGAGCAAAAAAAGCTCGGAATAGAATTTACATTCATTCCGAGCTT
>JAGBOM010000165.1 GCA_017633865.1 Opitutales bacterium | reverse complement strand
CGCTGCCGAAGTTCGGCATCGACACCGCCGCGGGCGCGCCCGTTGTGCCGTTGCGGAAGGTGCTTCTGGGCAAGTCGGTTTTTTTGTAGGGCTCCTGAATTTCCAAGTCGGCGTCGCCCTCGCCGGACGGGGGCACGAAAAACACGCCCTTGGGCAGCATCGCCCCCGACGAGTGCGAGACCCAGCCCACCGAATTGCCGTACTTGTCGAAATATTCGTAGATTATGCCGACCTGCCTGAATTTTCTGGAAGCGTCGTCGCCCTTGTAGATGAGAACCCTCGCGCGGGCGTTCTTGCCGTTCGCGACGAGCTTGGCCTCCTCAAAGACCGAAATCAGCGCCTGCTGGCCGGCTATAAGCGCCTGCTTCCCCGACCCTATTGAAACCGACAGTATGCTCGCGGCGCTCACAATCGCGATTATCGCGATTACCACCAGAAGCTCGACAAGCGTAAAAGCTCTTTTTTTAGTTTGCATCTTTTTAGGCCCAAAAATCAATACCACGAGAAGATGTTTTCGGCTTCATAGTCCGCGCCGTCTTTATTCATGTCCTTCTTGAGGGTGAACATGATGACGTTTTTGCGTATGCCCATGCTGAGGTCCGGAACCAGCTCTTGGAACTCGCTTTCCTCGATGCCGTCTGCGACAGTCGGGTAGCCCCTTCTGATAGTGCCGTTTTTGGCCACGCAAACGTAGATGTTCGGGTTGCCGAAGGTGTCGACTATCTTCCAGACGGAGTTTTTCTTGACGAGGTTCGACTGGTCGAAGGTGAAGTAGTTTTGGGTTGTGCGGTTAAACTTGAGACTGTCGGCGTTGGAGAGCTGGGAGAGGTTGGGGTTTTTGCCCGTGAGCGACTTTACCATGTATTCGGTATTGTTGCCGTCGGCGAGGTTTACGCGGTCTTTTTCCGTGAGGAATTCGGGGTAGGCGCCGAAGTCTGCCTTGTATCTTTCGACGGCCATAATCATTTGCGAGAAGAAGTTTTTGGCGGTGCTTTTTCTGGCCGTTGTCAGAGTGTTTGAAATGTTCGGCATAAGCAGGCTTGCAAGGGTTGCGATAATCGTGATGACTATCAAAAGCTCTATAAGGGTACACGCGTTTTTCTTTTTCATATTCTTTTTTCTTTAAATTTTGGGTGTGAAAGGGGAGGGGGGATTTTTAGTTGTCGAAGCCGTAGACGATGTTGTCGCGGTTGTCGGCGGAGTTGCGGTAGTCTTCGTCGCTCGGCATAATGCCGTTGGTGAACATAGAGCGCACGTTCGCGCCCTTGCCGTCGGCGCCGTTCGACATTAAAATGTATGTGGACGACTCCCACGAGCCGAAAGAGCCCACCGTAAGCGACGGGTTGTAGTAGTACATGTACGGGTTTTCCCACGGGTCGATAAAGCAGAGGTTCTCGTTGTCGTACTTGACTTTTTCGGGAATGTTTACGCCGTCGGTTGTAAGCTCGCCGAGGGCTATCGAGGTGATGTCGACAAGCGGCTTGTCGTCTTTCGCGCGGTCTACGTCCACAAACACGATTTGGTTGTTTTGAACCTTCATCGACGTCTTTCCGGCAAGGCAGCTGTAAAAGTCGCGCGGGGCGCGGAGCTTGTCGGAGTGGAAGTTGAGGCGCGGATAGTCGTTATACATGCCTTTAAACTGCTCGAGGGCAACCGAAATCGCGCTCATGTCGGCCAAGGCCTTTGCGCGCGCCTGGGATTTCGTGATGGAATCGGCAATCTTTGTGGTGATTGCCGCCAAAAACGCGATAATCCCTATTACGATAAGCATTTCTACGAGCGTAAAGGCTCTTTTTTTTCGGGAAATTAGGGGGGTAAACATATTCATATAACTTGAATGCCCCAAAGTCTTGCATATTCGCCTGTTTTTGTCAAATAAATGATTCTTAAATAATGTCCGGCTCCCGCGGGCTTTTTATCCCCCCGATTTTTTTTGCGCGGCGCGTTCGGATTGGGGTCGGATTTTTTTGGGGGATTTTGAAAAAAGCGATTTTTATTCTTTAAAGCCGAAAAAAAATCGGCAATATGTTGGGTTATGATTATTGCTGACGTATTGGCGGAAAGATACGCCTCCGAAGCCATGAAGAGCGTTTGGAGCGCGGAAGGTAAAATTTTGCTCGAGCGCGAGCTTTGGATAGCCGTTATGAGGGCGCAAAAACAGCTCGGGCTCGACATCCCGCAGGAGGCGATAGACGCCTATGAGAGGGTGAAAACCCAAATCGACCCCGAATCCATTAAGCGCCGCGAAAAAATCACCCGCCACGACGTCAAGGCGCGCATAGAGGAATTTTGCGCCCTCGCGGGCTGCGAGCATATCCATAAGGGCATGACAAGCCGCGACCTCACCGAGTGCGTCGAGCAGCTTCAGGCGTATAAGTCGCTAAAAATCGTCGCGATGAAGGCCGTCGCCGCGCTAAACGCCTTCAAAATCTACGCCGAAAAATACGCCGAATACCCCTACGCCGCCCGCACCCACAACGTAATCGCCCAGCTTACTACCTTGGGCAAGCGTTTTGCCATGTTCGGCGAAGACCTTTTGCGCGCCGTAAACGGGCTTCAGCGGCTAATCGACACCTACCAGGTCAGGGGCTTGAAGGGCGCAATCGGCACGCAGCTCGACCAGCTCACCCTTTTTAACGGCGACAAATCACGCGCCGCCGCCCTAAACGAAATAATCTTAAAGCACCTCGGCATCCAAAACTCATTCGGCGCGACGGGGCAGGTGTACCCGCGCTCTCTCGATTTTGAAACCGTAAGCGCG
>JAGBOM010000017.1 GCA_017633865.1 Opitutales bacterium | reverse complement strand
TCGGTCTTTGTATTCGTCGAGCTCTTTTGAAGTCGCGTAAATATCGTCGTTTTGGTCGAAAATTTTTGTGGTTCTGCGGATTTGGGTCGCACCCTTTATGTCGAATTCAATTTTTGCCTGCGGCGGCTTGCTTGGCGAAAGAATTATGCTTTGCAAATAAAGATACCCCGAAGTTCCCGTTGCGGTGCTCTGCGAAATTCCCTTTACGGCGATTTTTTTTACAAGACGCTGGTTGTAGGCGTCGATTGCGTCGAGGCGGTAGACCATATTGTAAATGCTGTCTTTCTTGTGCGTTGCCGAATAGCGCAGAGTAAAGAGGGGGTTGAATTTTTTCAAAGCCTCCTTGGTTTTCGGACCCTCGACCGATTGCGGCTCGTCGATTATCAGAATGGGGTTTGTTTTGGCGATAACGTCAATTGGCTTGCGGCTGTTGAATTCGTCAAGCTCCATGTCAATGCGGCGGGCGTCTTTGCCTTTGGCGTTGAACGCCTGCGAATTGATAATCATGGCGTTTATATTGCTGTCGCCTGCGAATTGCGATATATCCTGCAAGTTTGCGGAATTATAAATAAAGAAGCGGATTTGCTTGTTGTATTCTTCTTTGAAGTGCTCGGCAGTGTCCTCGAAAGACTTATAGACGCCCTCGCGGATTGCGACCGACGGCACAATAATTATGAATTTGCTCCAGCCGTAAAGCTTGTTTAGCTCGTAAATGGTTTTGATGTAGGTGTAGGTTTTGCCCACGCCCGTTTCCATTTCGATTGTCAGGTTTATGCCGTCGCCCTCGAGCCTTTCAGAGGGCTTAATCATTTGCGAGTTTTGAATATGCTGAATGCGCCCAAGCAAAACTTGGCTTGTAAGAGAGGGCACAAGGCGGTTGTTTGCGAAGCCTGTGAATAGAACGCTTCGCATTTTACCCTGATTATTGGTGCGCCCTGGGTCTATCTGATAAGTGTTTTTGTCTACACGAGGCTGCCCCGCAAAAACATCACAAACTGCCTTTGCCGCTTCAGCTTGAAATTTCTGATGTTTAAATTTTAGCTTCATCGTTCAAATTTTCTATTACCCAATCTCCATATTCTGTTGTAATTTTTGGAATCGGCAAATTCCCATTCGCTGGGATTTTTATCATATCAATAAGTCTCGATTTATCTAATTTAATTACCATCGCAAGATATTCTTCTACGCTACACTTTAACCATGGAAAGTATACAACCGAATTGAAATAGTTCTTATCTTCAGGATTTATAAGCTCTTTATGTGGCAAATTTTCATGAGAAAATGCTATCAGCAACTTTTTTTCGTCAGCGGTGAGTTTATTTATAATTTCATCTATAGACATATATTTTTATAAAACCTTAATCGTTGTGTTTGGCGAGAATGTTTTGAATATTTCGGTGACGTTGATTTTGCTGGGGCTGTCGGCGAAAGAGGAATCGCGGAAGACGGCGCGGAGGGGGTGGCGGGCGGCTATTTTGCGGATTACCGCTTCGGGTATATTTTGCGCAAAGCAGGCTATTAAGTCAGGGGTATCGCCGTCGTTTACGGTGTGGACTTCGACGCCGTCTATGGTTTCGGTTTTTAGCGGGAGCGAAAGCTCCACGCCCCAATCAATAAGGCAGGCGAAGAGCAAATCAAGTGCGGTGCGGTCTTCTTTGATATTGCTTTCAAGTGCGCTTAGCAAGTCTTGCGACGTTTCGTTGGGCGAATAATAGACGTCTTTCATGTTGCTTTCGGCAAGTTTTAGAACGCGGAAGCCAATATCTAAATTAGGGGCGGTTGTTGCATGCTCAGCTTTAATTTTATCGCCAGCGCGTCGTATGCGCTCTTTGGCCAATTCACAAATATTGTGTGGTCGGTTTATAGAATCTAAAAATTGTATTGCATTTTGAATTATAGGTTTTGATTCTGTTGTAGCATCTTTTAATGTCTTGTCTAAATCTTCTTGTAATTGAACCATTATAAATCTGCGATTTCCGCCGTCTTTTGCATTTAGTTGGATAATTGAATCGGCAGATGTAGAAGAACCAGAAAAAAAGTCTAAAATTAAATCATTATTATTGGGTTTAACGATAAAGTTTATGAGATAACAAATTAAAGAAGTTGGTTTAGGGAATGAAAAAACTTTTTTCCCAAATAAAATTTCTATTTCGCTTGTTGCATTTTCGTTAGTTCCGACACCATTATCGGGTTTATTTATTAATGGTGATGTATATTTCTCCGTAATAAAATTTTTAGGACGTTTAAAACCATCTTCACTTCTAATGAACCTAATTGCAAATTTATCTGATTTGACCACAAAAGTTGTTCCTTTTGATATTTCATCATTCAAGGTCTCTTGAGTCCATTTAAATTCACCCCTTAAGAAAAAATCACTAGTCGCAAATCCATCAACAACATCAAAATCACGTGGGATATAAATTCGATCATAGTTCCCACTTGATATTTTAATGTTTTGCATTTTATTCGACGTAAATTTAACTTTTTCTTTTGGAAATAATAATTCTCTTATCGGATTCCCGGTATTTAATAAAGGTTGGTCTCCTCCATCAAGCGGTTCTCCATCATAGTTAATATTATTCTTGTTTTTTTCGTAACAGAGAATATATTCATTTGTCTTTCTAACTTTTATTGATAAAGCTGGGGGTGTAGCTGTTTTTACCCAAGAAAAAGTTTCAATATAATTAGACTCTCCAAAAATTTCATCACAGATTTTTTTCAAATTATGAAGCTCATTCCCGTCAATAGAAATAAAAATAACACCGTCGTCCGAGAGAAAGTCGCGAGAGAGTTTTAGGCGCGGGTAAATCATGGAGCACCAGTCGGAATGGAAATGCCCGTTGGATTCGGTATTTTGGAAAAGTTTTTTGCCCGTTTCTTCATCGCGCGCGGTTTCGTCTTCTTTGCCTTCTTCGGCAGATTTATGGAAATTGTCGCGGTAGACAAAGTCTTTGCCAGTATTGTATGGCGGGTCGATATAAATCATTTTGACTTTGCCCAGATATGATTCCTGCAAGAGTTTTAGCACTTCGAGGTTGTCGCCCTCAATATAGAGGTTTTGGGTGGAATCCCAATTTTTGCTTTCTTCGGGACATGGGCGCAGCGTTTTGGTGGTAGATTTTGCCGCTTCCATAATGGCTTCGTTCTTGCCCGGCCATGTGAACTCGTAAAACTCCTGTACGCTTTCTGCGGCGTCATCGCCCAAAATCATTTTGAGCTTTTCAAAATCGGCAACGCGCCTGATTTTGCCGCTTTCATCTTTAATTTCAGTGATAACTTCAGGAAATAGCTGCGAAAGCTTTTCCAAATTAACGTCAACGCCGTCTTTTGTTTTGAAATTTAATTTATCCATAAATAAGAAATAAGAAATAAAAAATAAGAAATATTTTTTACTTCACATTTGTCTTTCTGTCTTTTGCGATTGTCGCAGTTTTGATTGTTATTTTGTTTGCGTTCGTCTTCATTGGTTCAAATTTCTTCGTGGGTTAAAAGTTTAGCTTCCTCGCCGTTCCTCATCTTCCTTTGCAATTCTTCTTTCTTATTTCTTATTTTTTATTTCTTATTTCTTCCTGTTCGTTCTCTTTATAATTGATACAATTATGCTTATAATCTCGTTTGTTTCGGTTTTTATAGACTCGAGTTTTTTAGGGGTTAAAAGATTGGTTTCTTCGCACATTTCCAGCCAAAACAGAGTTTCGTCGGCTTCTTCGTAGGCAATATGCATTTTTGAAACAAATTCCGCTTTACTGCGTCCGCAATGAGCGGCTCTGACATTTGCCGCTATGGAACTACCACTTCGGGCAATTTGCCCGGCAATGGTTTTGCCTGTAAATGTTTTTGGCAAGGCTTCCGCCAATTTAAAAATCCTTACCGCAAAAGCTTTTGTTCTGTCTTTTATGTCAACATTCATAAAGTCCCTTCTTTCATCTTTCTTATTTCTTCTTTCTTATTTCTTATTTTCTCGTTCAGCTTCATTTGCTTGTTGAATTGATTTTCCTTAAAGAGTTTTGAGGTTAGTTTTTCTATTTCCGCTTCAAGTTTGCGTATGGCTTCGGCGTGATTTACGCGGGCGCGCAGGTCGGCTTGTTCTTCGTTTTTTCTTTCGATATTCGAGTTTATTTGAGCGAGAAAATTTGCGTAGACTTCGTCGAGGTTTAAGCCCTTTATTTCAAGTGGCAGTTCTTCAAAATTAAGCCAGTCGGTTTTGTTGTAGGTTTTAACCGTGAGCGAAACGCCTGTTGAATTTGTCTCTTTATAGCCGAGCCATGCCTGGTATTTGCCCTCAAAGCGGATTAAAAACAAAATAGGGTACGGAATGCTGTTGTCTATTGTCCGCAAAATGGCCTCGCATATAACATCGCCCTTTAAAAAGATTTCAAATACTTGGATTTCCTTTACGCTTGCGCCTTCTTGAACATTTACGGTCGCCGCGCAAATCTTGTTCCGCCACAAAACTTTTTCGATTGTTCCAAAAGGCAGTTTGCGCTTTGAGAGCGCAAGTTTTTTAAAGAATTTCGATTCCGAAAAAACTTTATTCACAACGGAGCTGGACGGAAATTCTTTCATGCTATTTTTCGTCCTTTACCACGATAAAGCTTATGAGCTCGAAATCGTCCAAGCCCTTGATGTCGTTTTCAAGCGCGGTAGTTCCGCCTGTTGTAAAGAGGCTGTCGAAGTCGCTTTCCTCTTTTACCGAAATTATGGATTTTATGGCGTCACTCAAAAGCTTTGAGTATTTGCCCATTTTGCGCCCGTCGGCGGTTTCGCGGTTGAAAGCCCTGCAAAGTTTTGAATAGATTTCCGCCTTGCCTTTGCAAAGCAGGCGCAAAGTGTCGAGCAGCTTTTTGGGCTCGAGATGGTTGCACTGTACGCCGCCGTCTGTCTTAATATAAACCATATAGAACGGATGCAGGCGGTTTTGCTTATTGATATTTACGCCCTGGTTTCGGTTCTTCAAAATGTAAATCACGCCTGCTGGCGTCTCGGCATTGGAGGGGACTACGGCGTGCATGCCAAAGGGGGCATTGTCGCATTCGCCGTGCTTTTTGATGTAGTCGAGCAAATCGAGGCGGAATTCGTTCAAGCCCAAATCCATAATAGATACGCCCGTATTCATATCTTCGAGGTCTATTACTTCCTCGCGCAGGCGTTCGAGCTGCTTTTTGCGGTATTCAAGGTCGCGGGCGTCTTCGTTTATTATGTCGTCGGAGCTGTCGCCTGTTGAAGTTATATTGACAGCCTTCATCCTGTCTTCAACTCGGGAGCGCAAGTTGATGTAGTCGTCAAGCTTCATGTCGGGCCAGAAATTGACGAGCTGTATTTTGGCGTTTTTGCTGCCTATGCGGTCTATGCGCCCAAAGCGTTGGACGATTCTAACGGGGTTCCAATGAATGTCGTAATTGACAAGGAAATCGCAGTCCTGCAAATTCTGACCCTCTGAAATGCAGTCGGTGGCGATAAGAATATCTATCTCGTTTTTTTCGTCAGGGAAAAGCAGATGCCTTTCTTTCGATATAGGCGAGAAGCAGGCTAAAATCCTGTTCATATCAGTCTTCATTTTCGGGACTGTCGAGCGGCCTTCAACCGATCCTGTTATAAGCGCGGTATGAATGCCGTATTTTTTGAGGGCGTATTTGCCTACATGCTCGTAAAGATATTCCGCAGTGTCGGAAAATGCCGTAAATATTATAACCTTGCGGTTGCCGTCGTTTATAGGGTTCGCAAGCTTGGCGTCAATTTGCGCAAAAAGGGTATTGAGCTTGTTGTCGTGCTCGGGCGTGATGTCCTTTATCATCGAAAGCAGGATTTCGAGATTGTACACGTCGCTTTCAAGCTCTTTGCGCCACGAGGTGTAATCCATGTCCGCAAGCGAATATTTTACTTTGCGCCCAACGGAAAACAAGTCGGTGTTGCCGTCGTCGGAATCAAGCTCGGCTTCCGCTTTCAGCTCCTCGGTTTCAAAAAGGTCGGCATCATTCGTGCGTTCGTAGCGGTCGATTATGCGGATTGTTTTTTTGTTAAGCTCTTTGATTCGCTCAAGCGTTAGGCGGAAAGCCCAAACCGAGCTTTCCAAACGCTTCAATAAGCCTATGCTTGAAAGCCTGTGTATGCCTTTTTCGCGGTCGCTCTGCTTGAAAAATGCGTTGCCCATATCGCTGCCGTACTGCTCGTCGTACTTGGCTCTCGCGCTTTCAAAAACAAAGGCGGACGGCAAATAGACGCTAAGCGAAAGGCTTTGAAGCTGGTCGTAAATTTCCTCGTAGTTGATTGCCGATTTTAATTTCGTAATGCTCGGCTCGAGAGATATAGGCTTTAACCGCTCTGGGAATTTGCCAATCTCCGCCATGTCGTAATATTTTTCTATGTGCTTGCGGGAGCGTGCTATCGTTACGCTGTCGAGCAGCTCGAAGAAATCGAAATCAAGCGACTTTAAAAGCGCGTCGGCTGTGCGGTCTTGCGCCGGCAGCTTGCTCCACTCGTTAAATGCCCGTTGGGCGCGGCGGAAAATTTCATCGATTGAGCTTTTCGTGTTCAGCTTGTCGTTGATATTTTTGGCGTCGCCCTCGTAGGCGAGAGCAAGCTGGTTGCGCAAATCGGTAAAGCGATTGTTTACGGGCGTTGCGGAAAGCATCAAAACTTTCGTTTTCACCCCGCTTTTTATTACGCGGTTTAAAAGCTGAAGATAGCGGTTTTCGCGCTTGTCGTCGTCATCGCCGTAAACTTGCCCGCCGTTGCGGAAATTGTGCGATTCATCGATAACAACAAGGTCGTACGCGCCCCAATTTAGGCGGTTGAGCTCAAGCCCGTTAGATTTGCCATCGGTGCGCGAAAGGTCGGTATGGAAGAGAACATCGTAGCGGAGCCTGTCGTCGGCAATCGGATTATTTAAATAGTTGCCTTTGTATGTATGCCAGTTGTTTTCGAGCTTTTTCGGGCACAAAACAAGAACGTTCTTGTTGCGGTTTTCGTAGTATTTCACTACCGCCAACGCCGTAAAGGTTTTGCCAAGCCCCACGCTGTCGGCAAGAATGCAGCCGTTGTAGCGTTCCAGCTTGTTGATTATCGCAAGCGCGGCGTCTTTTTGGAAATCGTAAAGCTTGTTCCAGATAACGCTTTCTTTAAACCCGAGCGCTTCGTTGGGGAGTTCGTCTTCGGAAATGTCGGAAAGAAATTCGCTGAAAATATTGTAAAGCGTTATGAAGTAAATGTATTCAGGCGGATTTTCACGATAAACCGTGGAGATGTTTTCAATAACAGTGTCTGTAACATCTTGCAGCTTTTGTTTGTCATTCCAAATGCTGTTGAATATCTGCAAGTAAGATTGGCTTAACGGCGACGGCAGACGATTTACAATGTTGTAGGCATTGTTGCCGCGCTCGCATCCGATGTCGATTGTCGTAAAGCCCTGCAAAGGGGAATATGAGAGGGAAGTCTTCCCGTTTTCTATATGCATGAAGCCCCGCATGGCCTCGTTTGTCTTGTTTGAACGGAATTTTACTTTTTGGCGTATCCATTCCGCGCATTCAAAAGCGATTGCCTTTTGCGTTAACTCGTTGCGTAGTTTTATCTCAAATTCCGAACCATAAAGCGATTTTTCGCGGGAAATACGGGGAATGAAAAACTCGCGCTTTTCCTTTTGCGCTTTGTCGGTCGTAAAAGTGGGGGAAGTGAATATAAAACGAAGTTCGGAAATGTTTTTTAACTGCTCCTTTAATTCCTGATACGCGTAAATGGAAAAACAGGCCGCCGCAATCGAGATTTTACTGCCTTCGGTAATCTGAATCTTGAGGTCGTCTTTGACCAATTCGTTTATATTGTCAAAGACTTTCACCGCAAGCCTCCATCTAAGATGGAAACACTCTTATTGTGTCGCAAAAAAACGTTCGTTTGTTTGCTACAACTTTTGTAAGCCATAAAAAATATCTGTCTTTTGGGATTTTCCACCGATTTTGTATTTTGTTCATAGTCCGCAAGTAAGGAGTTTTGAATTTTGACTGACGTAAAGATACAAAATTTATGAATGCTCCAAACAAACGAACATTTTTTTACTACAATTTAATTTGGGAGAAAGGTCAATACAATTATGATTTACGGATATATAAGAGTTTCTACAGACAGGCAGACCGTGAATAATCAGCGTTTTGCGATTTCGCAATTTTGCGCAGAGCGAAAGATAAAAATATCTTTTTGGATAGAAGAGACAATAAGCTCCACGAAAAAATTAGAAGACAGAAAACTTGGTAAACTCCTTAAAAAATTGCGAAAGGACGATGTCTTAATCGTCTCTGAACTTTCAAGGCTCGGGCGCAATTTGATGCAAATTATGAGTATTTTGCATTATTGTATGAATTCGGATGTCAAGGTATATACGATAAAAGAAAATTACGAATTGGGCAATAATATCAACTCAAAGGTTTTGGCATTCGCATTCGGGCTTTCGGCAGAAATTGAGCGCAATTTAATATCCGCAAGAACAAAAGAAGCTCTTGCCCGAAAAAAAGCGGAAGGAGTTGTTTTAGGGCGTCCCCGGGGCAAAAAATCCACCAGCGTAAAACTTTCTGGAAAAGAGCATTTAATTCAAACTATGCTGGAAAAGAATTTATCAAAATCCCAAATAGCAAGAAAACTAAGGGTTCACAGAACAACTCTCACAAAATTCATAGTAGAAAGACTCTCTTAGCAAAAAGCTCTCATCTTAGTGCGATACGAAGAGCTTATCTTGATTTCTTCGTATCGAAAAATTCATCAATATTCACCTTTTTTGCATTCAAGATATATTGAGTCCATAAATAATATTTGCAACATTTTACCTCGTCTTCCTTGAATGGAGTATTCATACAAGTAGTTGATATGCAAACAAAAAGACAAATAAAACCATTGCAAATTGTCATAAAATATGGTATAATAGAAACATAAACACCAACAAAGGAGGTAAGATGAAAAAATACAATAAATTCGAGGAGGACAGGCAATGGAAACAAGAGTAGTCATAGACTCGAAATTCGACTTCGTCAATGTTGTAGCTACGACAGCTCTTTACAACCACTGCAAAACGCATAAATTCCCGCTGTTGCCGTATCTGGTGCGCCACGCAAATTGCGACTGGGGCGACGTCTGCAAATCCGACTGGGAAAGCAACGATAAAGCCATAAAAGAAGGCTTGAGAATCCTGTCGGAATACAAGCTCCCAGACGGATTGAAAATCTGGATTATCACCGAGTGGGACAGAAGCGCAACCACACTGCTCTTCCCAGAGGATTACTAAAAGTCTTGAAATGGAAGGACAATTCCATAGGATATAATGCCGTAAAATCGTATGAAGAATATCGACGAATTGAGCCTGCCAAAAGCTCTAAAACTGTTTGAGTCGGGAGATATAAACTCGTGCGAAGTTGGCACGACAAAGGGTTTGCAACAAATTCACAAATATATTTTCGACAGCTTATACGACTTCGCTGGAGAGATACGCTCAAAGAATATTTCCAAAGGGAATTTCCGCTTCGCAACCGCTTTGTATTTGCCCGAAGTTCTCGCAAAAATCGAGAAAATGCCCGAATCCACATACGAGGAAATCATTGCAAAATATGTGGAAATGAACATCGCCCATCCGTTTATGGAAGGGAACGGGTGTTCTACAAGAATTTGGCTCGACATGATTTTAAAGAAAAACCTCGGGGGTGTTGTAAACTGGCAAAATGTAGACAAAGATTTGTACTTGCAGGCTATGGAGCGAAGCCCGATTAACGACTTGGAATTGCGCTTCCTGCTCAAAGACAACTTAACGAACAATACAGACGATAGAGACGTTGTCTTGAAGGGCATCGAGCAGTCGTATTATTACGAAGGCTACGAGAAGAAGTAGCGTATCAAGGCGGCACGCTGTTTCGCAACAATACGAATGTTCAATACCATTGAATATGCCGCCATATCGACAGTAAAACTAAGGCTAATCGGCGGGGGGCTATAAGGAATCTATTAAATGTCGAGAAACGGCAGGGGCGTTCGGCAGGGCTTTTTCTCCTTATGACAGCTATTTTCTTAATTTCCCACTTTTTTTGAATAACAAGCTCGCCAATGCCCTAAAAGTCGGAGTTCGCGGGCTTTTTTTATTGTGGGAAATCAATGGAAAATCGCTTGAATATTTCCCACTATAAGAAATTGGCACATATCGTCTCTATTCCAAAAATTATACCAAATATGTATAATATAGGCGTTGTATATAAAAATTATACGTAGTACGTATATTTTCTTGACTTTTTAAAATCATTATACGATGTTGGTATAAAATGAAAAAAGAAGAATTAAAAGATTTCGTAAAAAAACGCCGCAAAGCATTGAAAATGACGCAAGAAACGCTAGCCAATAAAAGCGGTGTAGGCTTGCATTTTATACGCGACATGGAGCAAGGCAAGCAGAGCTTGAATCTGCAGAAAGTAAATCAAGTTCTGTTTATGTTTGGCGCAAAAATGGCACCAGTTCCGATTTTAAAGGAGGATAGGCTATGAGGTCGGCAAAAGTATTTTTTAAAAACGCCTTGGCGGGGATTTTGCGCGAGACTGAATCCGGATATGAATTTGAATATGACAGCGAATACCTATTGTCTCCAAATGCCCAGGCGGTAAAGCGTTTACGGCATTTGGCATGAGTCTATCGGCGATAGACAATCTTTTCCAGCGTTTTTATAAAATCCGAACCCATGCTGATGGATTTTATTGAAAATTCATTTCTCCCATAAAGGCAGCGAGTATCTTATCGCGAAATTATTTCCGAGAGAATGAGAAGGCTTAAGCAATAGACTAATCGGCTCGCGGAGCAACTTCTTTTTTTTAATTTTAGTCGTTCTTCGCTTTTAATATTTTGTTCGTCCGTTTTGGGACATCTGTCAAATGTCCCAATAATGTCGCACTTTGTTTTTCAGCTGCAAAGCCCGATAAATTAAGCGGATTCAGGTTGTCAGGTTAAATCAAAATGGGACATTTCAAAAAATCCATTCGCAAGGAGAAAAAGCCCTGCCGAACGTCCCTGCCGTCTTTCGGGGTTTAATAGATTCCTTTAATACCGTGCTTTAATTTTTTTTATTGTGTTATCAAATTCATCTGAACTTTTATACCACATTATAAATAAAACTATAGCCAAAACAGTAGTTGCAATAAGCAAAGCTAATGCGAATATATAAGTTTTTTCTCTTGTTGCAAAATCTAATGTTAATACGAAAAATAATGTTGTTATGGCAATTGATACTGCGCTAACTGCAAAATTCAATATAGTTGATTTGGAAGAAGTTTTTTTTAGACATTCAAGTTCGTCTTCCGTAACATCATAAGTTATAATAGAATCAACTCTACATCTTTTTTTCTGAATTACTTCATCATCTTTAGATTGCGCAATATTGAGATTATTTTGCTCTACAATTCTACCATTTTTAAATTCTGATTCCGTACTTTCCATAAACAAAACTTAAAGATATTTTTTTAGCCAATCGTTTGAACATATAACATTTCTCCAAGCAGAAGAAAGTCCAGACTTTACAACAAATAATCTGCTTCCTTCTGGCATAATATCAACGATTTCATCTCTAATTTCTTTGGCTGTTTTATTAGTTTTTATTGCCCACGTTGATTCTGTGATATGAGCCCACGCGCCAAAAGATTTAATACAATCACAAAGCTTAGTATAATCTGATGTTTTAGCAGAATTTAAATCATATGAAATAATATACGTATCCATCATATTGAATTAGGGATAATATGAATTAAAATGTCAACACTAATGTTGGCAGGGACGAAATCGAACTGCTAACCTTCGGATTATGAATCCGATTGTATCCTCTGGATCAGGCTTTGGCGTTTCAGGCAGAATACCTGTGGCGATATAAGCTTGGCGAAGAGTTTTAACCCTTTTGTGTTCCAAATTCGACACAGATTGAAAGTGTGTCGAATTTGAATATTCGTTTTCATCACTAGAAAACCGAAAGGTCTCGATTTATGGTACTATAAAGAGTTTTCAAAGAAATAGTTTTTGCCTAAGTGAAGTTTCGCCCTCCGCCTGTTCCCTTCGGGGCGTTCGGGCTGCAACTCCACTGCCGGCAAAAAAGGGAAAATAGGTAAAAATAGACAAATAGGTAAATAGATATAATTCTTCCAGTGTGGAAATTTTTTATTCCATTTGGTACATATCCATTAAGCCAAAATGGTAAGAGCTTAGACTGGATTTTACCGGATTTTCGGTCAAGGTCTTAAACTAATGCAATAATCGCTTAACCGTTAGCATTCATGCAAATATGGATTTCTTTATATGTCAGAATCGAAATAATCGGAATCAACGCGCTTTAATTTTATTGTACGATATGTAGAAACTCCCACATTGTAATCTATCATAAGTTTTGCAAGCATATCTCCGTCTATGAGTATAATTTTATGCGATACAGTCTGTGCATAATTAAGAGCTTTTTTAGAAAACTTAGAGGTTGTAATAAATATGCCTTTGGTTGCATGTTTCCCCTCTAATGCGCCGACAAAGTTTTGAATTTCAGGGCTGCCAACGTTACTCTGCCAACGTTTTGCTTGTAAGTATATGACATCAAGCCCGAGTTTATCCTGATTTATGATTCCATCAATGCCTTCGTCATTTGATTTTTTCGTAACGCCTCCGCCATTTGATAGGCCGCCATATCCCATAGCATTTAACAAATCAACAACGAGTTGTTCAAAAGAATATGGAGACATTTTTGATATGTTATCCGTAAGATCGGAAGCTATCCGTTCTTTGATTTCTTCATAGGCATTGCTTATGGATTCTTCTGCTGTAATATCTGTTGTCTTATCAGTCTTTATAACGCTATTAGAACTACTTGAAAATTTTTCTTTCAAATTCGGGTATTTGTCCGTCAAATAAGATCTATCCAGTTCTTTGGAATTTTTTGATTCCAATAATCCACTTTTTGTTATTTTATAAACCCCTCTATTTTCTCGCGAAATTAGTCCACACCAAAATAAATCTTGTTTCGCCCAAGATACCCTGTTTTTAAATATAGTTTGTATCCCGCTTGGCAGCAATTTTTGCTGTTCTTCTTTGGATATATTGAAAGCCTCCGCCATTGCAGAATATATTTCTTGCATGGAATGAGATTTAGAATCTTTAGCCAAAAAATTTAAGAGGGGTCGGCTAAATTCAAAGTATTTTGGAATGCCCATATCTTAAACAAACAAGTGGTGAACATTAGAACAAACAAAAACTTACCCGCGCCCCCACGTGGAATCGAACCACGATTTAGCGTTTAGGAAACGCCCGTTCTATCCGTTGAACTACAGGGGCGGGATAAAGGAAATATGAGACCAGATGTCGGTTTAAAAGTCAACTAAATTTCAAGTTTTTAATGTTCATTGGAGTCTTTTTGCCTCTTTTTGCTTTTGGCGGGGCGGACTACAAAGCTGTGGTCTAGCAGGGCGTCGCAGTCGCTTTTCTTGTAGCGAATGCAGTTGCCTGAAAGACGGTAGCTCGGTAGTTTTCCCTGTCTGCGGAGCTGCTCGATGAAGGTTGTGCCTATGTTGAGATATTGCGCGACCTCCGAGCGGGGTAAAAGCCTGTCGCTTGCGTCAGGCTGCGTTGATGTTTGCGTATTGTCGTATTTTCTTTTAGCCATACGCAAAATATCTCCGTGTCAAATTTTCAAAAAATAAACTGTCGTAAATTTGCACAAAAAAGAATTGGAAGTCGCAAAAACGACACAAAAATAAAAGTGTGTCGTTTTTAGATTATATGGCGCAAAGCCCCCCCCCCATAAAAAATACCGTCTGGTGAATATTCCGCACATATTGAAAGTGTGCGGAATTTGAAAAAGGCGTCGCATTTTTAGTTTTCCGGCATGATATCGAAATATCTTGTGGTGTCTTTCTCGCGGGCAAGGCCGTTGTAGTGCTGTTTTAGGACATCCACTGCGTGGCCCATTTGCTCGGCGGTTATGTAGGCGTTTACGTGAGAGTTTTTGCGAGTCAAGGGGGAATTTAAAGACGCGGAAGAGTATTGCGTAAAGAAAGATGAAGACGCTCGCCGCATGCGGCGCTTTCGCGCGGACATTATTTTTTTATCCCGCAAATTTTTGGCATAAACGTTTGACAATATCGTCAAAGAATGTTTTGACAAATATCGTGAAAATAAAAAAATTCGAATTTTGCGCGCAACCCCCGAAATTTTGGCGGCCGCGAGGCGAATAGGGGCCGAAATAAAACTCAATATGAAAAATGGAAAACTGCGCAAAATGCCCCTTGAATATTTTGCGACTGCGTTTTTCGGGCTCTTGTTCTTTCCGTTTGTCGGCAGGAATATGATTTGCGGATTTTTCTTCGGCGGGGACGGCGCGCGCTTCGAAAAATTCGTGTTGGAGCGCAGAAAATTTGTGGTAGACTCTATGAAAACCATATTCAATCCGAAAAGAAAATGAAAAAGGCACTGGTATTTTTTTGCGCGGTTTTCGGGGCGGCGCTCGCGGGCGCGGAAACCCTTACAATTTCCGAATGCTACAAGCTTGCCCGCGAAAATTATCCGATGATAAAGCAGTTTGGGCTTGTCAGGGAGGCGGAGAAGTACGATCTTGAAAACGCGACAAGCGGATATTTGCCGCAGTTCTCGATTAGCGCGAACGCCATGTATTTGTCGGGCTCTCCCGATATAATGGGAACGTCGATTTTGCCGAAGGGCCAGTATCGGGCCCAAATAGGCGCGACGCAGGTTATTTGGGACGGCGGAAACATTTCCGCGAACAAGCGGATTGCGCGCGCGCGCGCCAAAGCCGAAATCGAAAAAAACGAGGTTATACTTTACGAGCTCAACGACAGGGTAAACCGCGTGTTCTTCGGCATTCTCCTGCAGGGAGAGAGCCTGCGCCGGAATGCCATACACCAAAAGGACATTGAAGACGCCATCGCGAGCGTCGAGGCTATGATTGCAAACGGAACGGCAAACGAATACGATTTGAGCCTGCTGAAAGTCGAGCTTATGAACGCAAAACAGAAAGAGATCGAAATAAAATCTCTGCGCTCGGCGTATATGAAAATGCTTTCGTTTCTTATAAACAGGCAGATTGATGAAAGCACCGTTTTTGAGAGGCCGGAGAGCATTGAGAATTTAAAAAGCGAAATTTTGCGCCCGGAAATGGAATACTACGCCGCAAGCGAGGACTTGTTCGAGTCCGAAAGGGACTCCGTAGATGCGGGGCTGATGCCGAAGATTTCGCTGTTCGGATATGCCGGATACGGCAAATCGAGCTTTGTGTCGCTGAGCGAATCGAAGTTTTACGGGCTGGGAGGCGTAAGCTTCAGCTGGTCGTTCGGCAATTTTTACACCGAGCAGAACGAAAAGCTGAAAATCGACACGGGCAAAAAAATGGTTCGGGCGCAGGCGGAGGAGTTCCTCTTCAAAACGCGCCTTAAGATGATTCAAGAGGACGGGGAAATCAAAAAAATGCAAGAACTCATAAAGCGCGACGATGAAATCGTGCGCCTGCGCAATTCGATAGCCGATATGGCGCGCGAAAGAATGAAAAACGGGACAATAACGACTACCGATTTCATAAAGGAGCTCAATGCAAAAGAGCTTTCCGAGCAAACGCGCATTTCGCACTCGATAGAAAAACTTTCGCGCGAGTACAGCTACAAATATTTAACAAACAATTAAAGCGATGAAAATATATTCCCGAATGCTCATACTCTCTGCCGCGGCGCTTATGTGCGGCTGCGAAAAATCCCCAGCCCCGTTCGCGTCCGGAACAATGGAAACGGCGGAGACGCTTGTTTCAAGCGAAATCTCCGGCAAAATAACGGAATTGAGAGTGGAGGAGGGCGACGAAATCGAGGCGGGGAAAGTTGTCGGAAAAATAGACGACACGCAGTTCCGCCTTCAAATGAAAAATCTGCAGGCGCAAATTTCCGCGCTAAAAAGCTCCTCCCCCGAGGTCGCCGTCCAGCTCTCCGCGCTCGAGGAAAGGCTCGCAAAACAGCGCACGGAGAAAGCCAGAACGGAGCGTTTGCTTGCGGCGAAATCCGCGAACAAAAAAACCTTGGACGACATCGTCTCCGAAATCATCTACCTCGAGCGCACGATAGCCGCGAAAAAATCCACGCTCGACAAGTCCGTCCTTGAAATAGCCGGCAAAATAAGGGCCCTTTCCGCGCAAATAGAAATCTGCGAGGACAATATTAAAAAATCGGAAATAATAAATCCCGTTTCGGGCACGGTGCTTGTGAAATACGCCGAGCAAAACGAAGTGGCGGCGTTTTCAAGCCCGATATACAAAATTGGCGACCTCAAAGAAATGCGGCTGCGGGCGTATTTTTCGGCGGCGGACATTAGCAGGCTTAAAATAGGGCAGAAGCTCGCGGTTGTCGCCGACTTTGGCGAAGATCAAACTCGCCGCTACGACGGCGTTTTGATTTGGGTTGCTTCCCAGTCGGAATTTACGCCGAAGGGAATCCGCACGCGCTCCGAGCGCGCCGACCTTGTTTACGCCGCAAAAATCGCCGTTAAAAACGACGGCTATTTGAAAATCGGACAATACGCGGAAGTCGAATGCCCAGATGAAAAGTAGCGCGGCGAAAGTTTGCAATCTGCGCAAGGTCTACGCGGGGAATGGCGGCGGAACCGCCGCGCTTGACGGTGTCTCGTTCGACGCGGAGGAAGGCGAAATATTCGGGCTTATCGGGCCCGACGGCGCGGGCAAGACCACCTTGATGCGAATCGCGGCGACGCTGATTTTGCCCGATTCCGGAACCGCTGAAATCTGCGGCTTCGACGCCGCGCGCGATTGCAGGCGGATTCGCCAAATAATAGGCTATATGCCGGGCAAATTTTCGCTGTACCAAGACTTGACGATAGAGGAAAACATAGCGTTTTTCGCAAAAGTTTTCGGAGTAAGAAAGGAAGACGGCATAGAGTATATAGAGGAAATATACCGCCGGCTTGAGCCCTTCAAAAAACGCCTGGCGGGAAGGCTTTCGGGCGGAATGAAACAAAAGCTCGCCCTCTGCTGCGCGCTAATCCACCGCCCGAAGCTGCTCGTGCTGGACGAGCCGACAACGGGCGTCGATCCAGTTTCCCGGCAGGAATTCTGGGATATTTTGCAAAACATGAAAAAAATCGGCATAAGCGTTCTGGTTTCGACCCCATATATGGACGAGGCTGCGCGGTGCGACAGAATCGCCTTCATATCAAGCGGCAAAATCCTGAAAACGGATTCGCCGCAAAACATCGTCGCCGCCTTCCCGAAAAAAATATTCCGCGCAAGCGGAGGCAAAATGTTCGAGCTTTTGAAGGCTTTGAGGGGAAGCGGATTGGCGGAGAGCGCGTATTCCTTCGGGGACAGCTGCCACATAGTGCCGAAATGCGGGGCGCGCATTGAAGACTTGAAAAAATGCCTTCAATTTTCGGCGGGAAATTTCTCGGTGGCGGAAGCGCCGGCCACGCTTGAAGACTGTTTTATGGAGCTTAACTCTGGTGAACGCAATAGAAGTTAAAGGTATAACGAAGAAATTCGGGGATTTTGTCGCGGTGGACTCCATAAGCTTTGAGGTCGGCACGGGCGAGATTTTCGGATTTTTGGGAGCCAACGGCGCGGGAAAGTCGACGGCGATGCGCATGCTTTGCGGGCTGCTGGAGCCGACGTCCGGCGAGGCCAAGGTGGCCGGCTTCGACATATACAAGCAGCGCGAGCAAATAAAAAAGAGCATAGGCTACATGAGCCAAAAATTTTCGCTTTACGGGGATTTGACCGTCGCGGAAAACATCAAATTTTGGGGCGGGCTTTACGGCTTGACGAAGGCGGAAATACGCGCCAAAGAGGAGGAAATCGTAGAAAAGCTTGAAATGCGCGGCTGGGAAAACTCGTTTGTCGCGTCCCTGCCGATGGGGTGGAAGCAAAAGCTGGCGTTTTCGATTTCGATAATGCATTCTCCAAAGATCGTGTTTCTCGACGAGCCGACGGGCGGCGTGGATCCGATTGTGCGCCGGAAGTTCTGGGAGGAAATCTACGATGCAAGCCTCCGCTCGATAACGGTTTTTGTGACGACGCATTACATGGACGAAGCAGAATATTGCGACAGGGCGTCTATTATGGTCGACGGGCAAATCCGCGCTTTGGGAACTCCCGCCGAATTGAAGAAAAAATTTGGGCGCGCCGACATGGACGGAGTTTTCAAGGATCTGGCGCGCGGGGCCCAACGGAAAGACGCCTGATTATGGAGAAATTTTTCGCATTCGTTTTGAAGGAGTTCAGGCAGATTTCGCGCGACAGGCGCAGCGTCGCGATTTTGTTCATACTGCCGGTTTTGCTGCTTTTGCTTTTCGGTTTCGCAATCACAAACGAGATAAGGGAATCCAAATTCGCCGTGCTGGACTGCGACAAAAGCGCGCTTTCCTCGGCAATCGCGGCGAGAATAGACGCAAGCGAATATTTTTCGCTTTGCAAATCGGTTCAAACGAAGGCGGAAATGGAGGAGCTTTTGGCGCGCGGAACGGTAAAGACTGTCGTCGTTTTTGAGGCGGATTTTGAAAAAAAGGCCGCATGCGGAGAGTCGCCGCAGATAAATATTGTTCTCGACGCCGTAGACCCTAACGAGGCGAAAAACATCTACAATTACGCAAGCGCAATCGCCTCGGCCGAATTCGCCGAAAGATTCGGAAGAAGCGCGCCCTTTCATGGTATAGACATCCGGGCAAATATGCTTTTCAATCCGCAGCTCAAAAGCGCGTACGATTTTGTCCCGGGAGTCATGGGGCTGATTCTTTTTCTTATTTGCACGCTTATGACTTCGGTCGGAATAGTGAGGGAAAAGGAAATGGGCAATATGGAAATTCTGCTTGTCTCGCCGATGCGCCCGGTTTACATAATCATCGCAAAGGTTATTCCGTATTTCGCTCTTTCGGTTTTAATTGTGTCGGGGTGCCTGATTATTGCAACCGCGGTGTTCGGCATAGCAATACGCGGGAGCGTCGCGCTTATTTTCGGTCTTTCCATGTTATACACGCTTCTGGCGCTGACTATCGGCATAACCGTTTCCACCTTTGTCAACACACAGCAGACTGCGATGTTTATAGCGACTTCGGTTTTCATGCTGCCGACAGTTCTTCTCTCGGGAATGATTTTCCCGATAGAAAATATGCCGCGCCTGCTTCAATATGTTTCGGAAATTGTTCCCGCGAAATGGTATATTTCAGCCCTGCGGGCGGTCATGATAAAAGGCTGCGGAATCGCGCTTGTAGCGAAAAACATTGCCGTGATGTCGGCGATGATTCTGTTTTTCGCGCTTCTGAGCCTCGCAAAATTCAAAACCAGGCTGGAATAAAATGATACGCTTTTTTTATCTGATAGAGAAGGAGTTTAAGCATATTTTTCGCGATAAATTTATGCCGAAACTCATATTTGCCGTGCCAATAATCCAGCTGTTAATCTTGCCGTTTGCCGCGAACTTCGACGTTAAGAACATAAATCTTAAAATCATAGACCGCGACAATTCTGCGCTTTCCGCGCGGCTTGCCGGCAAACTGTCCGCATCGGAATATTTTGCCGCGTCATACGGCAAAGATTCATATGAAAAAGAATTTTCCGGCATTGAAAACGGGACAATCGACATTATTCTGGAAATTCCCAAAGGCTTTGAAAAAGGCCTTGTCGTTTCAAAAAATTCGCAGGTGCTGATTAGCGTCAACGCGATAAACGGCATAAAGGGCGGGCTGGGAGCCTCATACGCAGGCAGCATTATAAACGATTTTTCGTCCGGGCTTTTTGCGGACTCCGCGGCGGCTCAGAATTCAAAAAAGATAGAAATTCTCTCTGATTACAGGTTCAATCCGTACCTGAACTCAAAAGCGTTTATCGTCCCCGCAATATTGGTTTTTTTAATATCGCTTATGGGCGGCATTTTATCCGCGCTAAATATAGTAAGCGAAAAAGAGCTCGGGACAATGGAGCAAATGAACGTCGCTCCGGTATCAAAAACAATGTTCATTGCATCCAAGATGTTTCCCGTATGGATTATCGGAATGGCGGTTTTGACGATAGGGATGGCTGTTTCATACGCGGTTTACGGATTGTTCCCAAAGGGAAGCTTTCTGCTCATCTACTTGTTCGCGGCCGTCTATCTGACGGCGTTTATGGCGTTCGGGCTGATAATTTCCAATATTTCATCGAGCGCGCAGCAGGCTATTTTGGCGTTCCTGTTTTTCATTATGATATTTCTTCTTATGAGCGGCATTTTCACGCCGTTGAGCAGCATGCCGAATTGGGCGCAAAAAATTACATTGCTCAACCCTGTCCGATATATTGTGGAGGCCGTGCGCGCGATTTATTTGAAAGGCGCAGGATTTTCGGATTTGCGGGCGCAATTTTTTGCCATATGCGCGTTTTCCGCCATTTTAAATACATACGCCGTAGCTTCGTTTAAAAGAAGCTCCAGCTGAAAATTTGCGGCCAATTCCAAACTCCTTTGCTTAGCATGTAAATAGGCTATTTTTATATGCCCATGCATTTGGCAACTTGAATATTTTTTGATGGTTCGACATGCATAAACTTTTCCATTTTTTCCTTTCCCCGAGTTTTTCCGTTTTCTCAACTAAAGGCGGGCTTTTTGATTGCCGATGCCAGACCTTTCCTTTTACTTCTTTTAATCCTAATTCTGTCTGATTACAATGGGAGCCAATTTTACTACTATATGCGAATACAGGGGACGGGGATTACGGGCGTTTATATCGGGTTTTTCCCGCTGTATTTGGGCGACCGTCTGCAGTTGTGGAGCTGCGCGTCCGCGTGGCGGGAAAAATCCGATTGCGGCTCGAAATACATCTACCATCTTGGCGGATTCCCAACATCGGGCCAGTGTTTTATAAAGATGTACAACACCCAAACTTGCCGCTTTGAAAGCGAGGAGCGGGGCGGCTTCATAAATTATTTTAAGGACGCGCATCTGCTAACAAACGACGGCGAAAGCCGCCGCGTAGGGCTCTATCAGGCGCCGCAAAACAAAAATAAGCTTAAAATCGCGCGCTTAGCGGGCTTCAAACATCACAGCAATAAGACGTTGAAGGAGCTTATAACCGAAATCAAATAGCATGATCTTGGATAAATCCGCTAAAAATGCAGCTTGTAAACAACAACAAGCGGCAAAATATATACGCTGTTTCTTTTCTCGCCGCCTTCGCGGCAGTGGGGCGGATAAATTCCCTATATCTTAACAGGCTTCCAAAATAGCAACGTTATCGCGCCTCTGCTTCAAATCGATAATAATCCGGATTTTTATGTCGGCAGAAGGCTTGTGCTATTGCCAACATTTCTATATGTTGCGAGAAATTGTTTAAATTCACTCGCTATTCTACCTGTCATTATAAATTTTATTCAAGGTTATGATATATAAATTTTTTGTGCGGTGTTTTTTAAAAAATAGTTGATATGGCTCCAAAAAAATACATACTTAATATTTATGAGCTTAGCAGATACTATTTGGGGTATTGATTTTGGCAAGGCTTCGTTAGGCGAATCCGTCAGGCAGGATGGCAGATTCTTGCATGTTGAATCTTTAATTATTCCGCAGGATTTTGCGGAAATAAAAACCGCCGCTGCGTCGCGCAGGCAAAAAAGAACAAGAGATTCCCACAAGGCCCGCGAGAAGTTTTTGGAGCGGTGCCTCAAAGAATGCGGCATTGAGGTCTTAAAGCGCAGGAGTGTCGAATTTTTGGACGGCAGATGGGTTCTTGCTTCTAAAGGCGACAAGCGGCTGGAGCGGGAATTCCCGGCTCCGGGGGAAAATATTTGCTACAATTCGATAGCGCTTAGGTGCAAATTGCTTCTTGGGGAGCGGTTGGAGCCGTGGCAGGTTTTCAAGGCCTTAAATTCCGCGATTCAAAAGCGCGGCTACGATGGCAATCTTCCATGGAAGGAAAAGGAAGAGAGAATTTCCTCTAAAAAAGAAGAAGACGATTACCAAAAGAACCTTCAGATTTTTGAAGAGGAAAAGCGCGAATTATTGGCGCCGTTGGAGAATCCTCAAAACTACGACTACCCCTGCTTTTTTAAGGCCTACAAGATGGGGCTTTGGAACCCCGAAAATCCTGAAAATGTAGGCATTAAAATTGCCCATACCGCCCAAAGGGCCAAAGGGTACATAATTCCCCGCAAAGATGTGGAAAGGGAATTTGTCCGGCTTGTCGAAATGGCGTCTTTGCAGTATCCGAAGCTTGCGGGCAAAGCGCTTTATATTTTGTACGGATATTCCGAAACCGCCTACGCCTCCTACAATCCAAAAATAAGGAAAGAGTTTAATCTGAAAAGGGGCGCGATTACAGACTTGACCGCGCTCGGCCAAAAAGTGCCAAGGTTTGACAATAGGATTATCGCAAAATGCGCGCTGATTCCGAGATTTAACGTATGCAAAATAAAGCCTCTTGCGGGCATAAAAAACGACGCGGACTTGCTTCATTACGAAATAACTTTGGCGTTAAAATTATTGAATTTAAGATTTTATAGGCTTAACTCGCTTAGCTGTCTTGCGTTTAATGAATTTTTAGAGCTTTTCGATTCGGCAAAGTCTAAAAAATACAAGCTGACAAAAACGGACATCGCAAAATTTTTCAAAAAAATCGGCGCAAGCCCGATTGAAAATAATTGCGAAATCGAGGCTCCTCGCGAATCCGGAAGGGCAAGGTATTCGAGGCCAGCGATGATGATTTTAAAGGATTTGATATTTTCCGGAAAAAATCCCGCCGAATATTATGGCGAAAAGATAAAGACCGTCGAGAATATCGACCCCCGCAAGGGATTGGTTGCCGAGGATTTTGAATTCGTAAAATTGATGGGAGACGCAAAATGGAACAATATTTACATTCCCGACGTGCAGTCCCATCAATTTGCGCAGGCGCAGGCAAAGCGTCAGGATGTCGATGAGCTCATAAATAAAATAATTGGCGGGCAAAACGATCCTATTGTGCGCCACAGGCTCGCGTTCTTTTATGAAAGGGTGAAAGCGCTGCATGAAAAATTCGGCGTTCCTCAAAAAATTATTCTGGAATTTGTCAGAGACGATTTTTTGGGCGACAAGCGCAAGGCTGAACTTCACAAACAAATGAAGGCGCGCCGCGACGAAAAACAAAAAATCGCAAAAAAATTGGACGAGCTTTCCGAATCGCCAAGCGATTCCCGCGAAGGCGAAATCAAGTTTAAAAGCGGGAAAATGCTGATAAAAATGGAGCTTTTGGAAAAGCAAAAGGGGATGTGCGTCTACACGGGGAATCCTCTTTGCCCCGCCGATTTGCCCGGTTTGGAAATAGAGCATATTGTGCCCCGCGCAAAAGGCGGGCCGGATGCGCTTTACAATTACGTTTTGACAACCGAAAGCGTAAACAAGGAAAAGGGGAATCGAACCCCATACGAGTGGCTTTCCCCAAACCCGGAGGAATGGGAAAAATACTGCCGCCGCGTAAAGGATCTTTCCGAAAGCCTTGGCAAAAAAAGATGCGCGCTGCTTGTCGGCGAAGACGCGCAGGCTCTCGCCGAAAAATATACGGGGCTTGCGGAAACCGCGTGGATCGCAAAGCTTGCCCAAAAAATATTATGCCTGTATTTCGGGTTTCAAATAGGCGCAAACGAAGGCCAAAAGCGTGTCTTTACCGTTTCCGGAAACACCACGTCGCTTATTAGAAGCGCGTACGGGCTAAACAAGCTTCTGCACAATGAAGACGTCGATCGGGAAAAAATGAGCGCCGTGGACTATTTGATAAAAATAGAGGCTCTCGACAAAAAGAATAGGGCGAACAAAAAGCACCACGCGCTTGACGCCATGTGCCTAACTTTCGCGCCGGCGGGCAAAGATATGCGCAAAGTCAAAATAAACGAGATTCTGCCGAAGGAAATTGCGGAAGACGCGGAAGGCTTCTTCGGAAAATATCTGGATGCCCTTATTCCGAACGAGGTCGCGGTTGAAAAGCCAAGGCTTGAAGACAGCATATACGCAAAAAAAGAGATCGCCGGAAAAAGCGTTATGGTAAAGCGGTTTAAGCTGGAGGAATTGGCCTACAAAAACGTCGGAGTAAATAAGAAAGTTTACGACTTAAACTCTTTGCAAAAAAACATAAAAAACATCGTAAGCGCCCAAATCCGAAAAATAGCTGGCGATTTCGCGCAAAGCCGGCCGTCGGAAAACGATTGGATAAATTGGTGCAAAACCGTCGAAATTCCGTCAAGATTCGGCAGGGGCAGCAAAATATTAAGGGTGCAGGCCGAAGTGGGGGATCCGGCGGAATACAAGGATTTATCTAAAGACTCTTGCGGGGCGTATCGCAAGGGAGCTTCCCATAAAGGCCAAATTATTTGGAAGAATAAAAAAGGCAAATTTATTGTCGCCCCGATTTATGCGTTTTCGTCAAAATTCAAGGTTTTAAACGAGCTTGGAGCGCGCGAAGATTTCGATTCCATCGTCGGGGAATTCCGCAAGCACTGCCTGGTAAAAATCGAAAGCGACGTGTTTAACGACAAGGGGGATTTGCTGCTATCCGCCGGCATATATATGGTAAATACCATTTTAGCGGACGGGCGCATGAAGTTCACAAATCCAAACGGAGAGAACGCGGGCTTGATTAACATACAGCATCTAATGAAAGCCGGCATAACGCGCATAAAATTAGGCCGATAAAATGAGCTACCACCTGCTGCATATCTTCGATTACGGTTGCAAACTCTCAAAAGAAAGGGGGCTGCTGGTTTGTAAAAAAGACGGCCGCAACATCGGGCAAATCGCGATTGAAGATTTGCGCGCGGTGGTGGTGGCAAACGAAGCGGTTTCAATAAGCGGTAATTTGATTTCCGAACTCTTGGCAAACGACGCAATGATTGTGCATTGCAAGGATTTTAAGCCTGTCGGGTCCACGATTCCGCTATTTAGAACTTACGACGCCAAAGTCGTGTTGAACCAAGCCTCGGCCAACAAGAATTTGAACGGCGCGGTGTGGAGGCGGCTGCTGTATTCCAAAGTCGAAAACTGTGTAAAATGCCTTAATCTTATGGGAATAAAATCTACAAAGCTTGAGGCGATGTTTAGTTCGCGCGGGCGGATAGACGAATCATGGTGCGCCCGCGAATATTGGAAGCATTTTTTTCCCGCCGTGGGGGAGTTCGGCCAGCGCAGAGCCAAAGAATCCGGCGATTCAAGGGTGAATGCTTTGTTAAATTATGGATACGGCATTATGTCGGCCATAATCCATAGAAGCATTGTTGTTTCCGGCCTAAACAGCCTGCTGGGGGTGAACCACAAGACATATTACAAAAACACGCCGTTGGTCTACGATGTTGTGGAGCCGTTTAGAGCTTTTGTCGACTATGCGCTTTATAGATTTGTCTGCGAAAGCAGTAGCCTCGACGTGCGCAGCTGGGCCGTATTTTTCGGAAAATTT